>JAUHYB010000028.1 GCA_030426745.1 bacterium | reverse complement strand
GCGGGGCGAAGGGGCGGGCGCGACGCGCGCGGGGCGCGGCGCCGGGGCGCGGGCGAGGGGACGACATGGGCGAGGCTACGCGAGGGGCGTGGGGGAGTTGGAGGGGATGCTATCCACCCCGGCCGTCGCGGGGACGGGAATTCGCGCAGGCCTCGCCTGCGCCGGGCCCCGCGCCGCGCTACGCTGCGCGGACCACGCTCACCGCGCGCAGGTCCCACCATGCTGTCCATCGCCACGCTCCTCGCCCTGTCGGCCGCCGTCGGCCCCGCGGACGCGGCCGACGCGTCCGAGTTCCTCTCCGGCGGCACGCCCACCTTCCTCGTCGGCACCAGCGGCGACGACGCCGCGGACCGCGGCATCCGCCGGCAGGTCGAGTTCGTCCAGGGGCTCCTGTTCCCCGGCGCGAAGATCCTGAGCGACGTCGAGGTCGACGTGACCAACGGCGTCGACGCCTGGCCCGCGCGGCCGGTGGTGTACGGCGGGGCGCACCTGCACGCGGACATGGCGGCTCTGCAACACTGCTTGCCGCTGGTCGTCGAGTCCGGCCGCATCGAGGTCGGCGGCAACGTCTACGAGGGCGACGAGTACCGCCTGATCGCGCTCGTCCCGGCCCAGCCGGAGACCGACACCTGCCCCGGCTCGCCGCAGTTCCTGTGGTACGCCGGCGCCGGCACGCCGGGCGTGACCGAGATCAACGCGACGCCCGACGGCGGCTTCGGCTGGGTCGTGATCGACCGCTTCGGCGTGCGCGACGCCGGCTCGTGGGAGCGCGTCGACGGCCGCTGGCGCGCGCGGCTGGACCACCGCTCGCTGCGCAAGCCGTGGAGAGCCGCGTCGCTCGACGCGGAGGGCGCGGCGCTGACGCCCGGCTCGGAGGCGCCCGTCGCGGTGCGCGTCCACCGCATGGAGTCCGCCGCCGGCACCGAGGCGGACGCGGCGCAGAACGCGGCCGTCGCGCGCGGCGTCGCGCAGGCGCTGTCGCGGCTGGGCCTCGCGCAGGCCGAACCGCTGGACGTCTACCTGTACCCGAGCGCCGCGGTGAAGGCGTCGATCACGCGCGCCGGCGACGGCCACGCCGACGTCGCGTCGCGCAGCCTGCACGCGCTGCTCGTCGACCCGCGGCCCGGCGGTCCGCTGGAGTCCCTCGTCGCGCACGAGGCCGCGCACGTCCTGGCGACGGACGCCTTCGGCGTGCCCGGTTCGGCGCTGTGGGGCGAGGGCCTCGCCGTGTGGGCGTCCGGGCAGTACGGCGGGCGCGCGCTCGAGGCCTGGCGCCTGTCGCCGCCGAAGCTCGAGCTGGGCGTGACGGCCTTCGCCGGCACCGCCTTCTTCCGCCACCCCGAGCGCGTCACCTACCCGCTGGCCGGCCTGCTGGTCGGCGACCTCGTGCGCGAGCACGGGCTGGACGCCTTCCTGGAACACCTCTATCCCGCGGGCCCCGACGACCTGGAGGCCGCGTGCCAGGCGCTCTCCACGGACGTCATGAGCCTGAACGCCAAGCTGCGTCGCTACCGCGACGGATGATCCACGTGCACTTCGACCCCGACGCCGTCTACTTCCTGCACAACCCGCGCTGCTCCAAGAGCCGCGCGGTGAAGGCGCTCCTGGACGAACAGGGCGCGCCGTACGTCGAGCGCCTGTACCTCGAGGACCCGCTGTCCGCCGAGCAACTCGCCGAGCTGCGCGCGTTGCTGGACCGCCCCGCGCGCGAGTGGGTGCGCTCCGGCGAGTCTGCCTACGCGGAGTCCGGCCTGGACGCGAACGCGAGCGACGCCGACCACTTCGCCGCGATGGCGGCCGCGCCGATCCTGATGGAGCGGCCGATCGTCGTGCACGGCGGTTCGGCGCGCGTCGGCCGTCCGCCGCACGCGGTCCTCGAGCTGTTCGAGGGCTGAGCGCTCGATGTTCCGCATCCTCGCGATCCTGAGCGTGCTGGCGTTCGCCGCGCGTCCGACCGTCGACGACCCGGAGAAGCTGCTGCGGTCGAAGGACCCGCTGGATCGGCTCGCCGCCGTCGAGGCGCTGGCCGAGGGCGGGCACGAGAAGGTCGAGCGCCTGCTGCTCGACGCGCTGGACGACGACGACTGGGAGGTCCAGGAAGCCGCCGCGCGCGCGCTGGGCACCCGGGGCGGCGAGAAGGCGGTCAAGGAGCTGGCCGAGGCGTCGTGGAAGGGCCCGGTCGCGCGCGTGCGCCTGGCGGCGGCGCGCTCCGCCGCGCGGCTCGACGCCGACGACGCCTTCGACCGCGTCGCGAAGAAGACCACGGGCGACGAGGCGCTCGCCGCGTGCGCCGCGCTGGTGCGCATCGCGCCGCACGCCGGCACCCGCGAGGTGCCGCGCAACGTGAAGCGCCTGGTCGGCGACAAGGACGCGCGGCGCCGCGCGGCCGGCGCGCGGGCGATGGTCGTGTGCAGCGACGCCGACCGGCTCGAGGTGCTCGAGGAGCTGTTCGCCGACGAACACCTGGGCGTGCGCGCCGCGGCCGCCGAGGGCGCCGCGATCGACCCGCGCGCGGACCAGGTGCCGATCTTGCGCGCGGCGCTGGAGGCGCCCGACGTGACGCGCACGCTGGAGCGCCGGCTGGTGCGCGCGCTGGCCGCGTCGATCGGCGCGTCCGAGGACCCGGTAGCGCTCGCGGACGAGGTCGCCGCCGCCTTCGCCGGCGCGTCGGACGCCCGCGTAGCCCTGCGCGCCGCCTGGCTGTTGCGGGCCCGCGTCACGGCGGAGTGGTGCGACGACGACTGCGCGTTCGCGGCCTTCGACGCGCTGTCGACGCACCGCGACGAGGGCGTGCGCGCCGTCGCGGCGTCGGCGCTGTCGACCATCGGCGGGGACGGCGCCCGCGAGCGCGCCCGCGCGTTGCTGGCCGACGGCGCGCCGCGCGTGCGGAGACAGGCCGTGCGCGAGTTGCGCGAGCTGGGCCTCGCGGACGACGACGCGTCGCGCGACGCCTTGATCGCGCGCCTCTCCGACGAGCCGGACGCCGCGACCCGCGAGGAAGTCGTCGTGGCGCTGGCGCTCGAGGGCGACGACGCCGTCGTGCCCGCGCTGACCGCGGCGCTCGACGATCCCGAGTGGGGCGTCGCCGCCTGCGCGGCCGTGTCGCTGGGCCTGACCCGCGCCGCCGACGGGATCGCGCCGCTGCAGGCGATGTCCGGGAAGGACGACTGGCGCCTGCGCGGCGCCGCGGTGGTGGGCCTGTCGAAGACGCTGCAGAAGGACGCGCTGCCCGCGATCATCGCGCGCCTGGAGGACGCCGAGCCGACCGTCGTGCGCACCGCGCACGCCTACCTGGAGACTGTCGCGAAGCGCGAGATCGCCGCCGACGACCCGGCGGCTTGGCGCGACTGGTTCCGCGACAACGGCGACCGCCTGCGGCTGTACGACCCGAAGGAGCTCGAGGAGCGCCGGCAGCGCTACGGTTACGTCATCGACCCCGCGCAGGTCTTCCAGGGCCTCGACGTGCTGGTGCTGGAGAGCCGCGGCGACCACATCCAGAACCTGCTGGGTCACCTGTCGATCGAGCACCGCATGACGCGCTCCGGCGCCGTCGCGGAGTCCGGCCTCGACGCGTCCGGCGTGTTCGTGTCCAACTGCACCGGCGAGATCCTGGGCGAGGACGTCGAGCGGCTCGCGTGGTTCACGCGCGTCGGCGGCTACGTCTTCGGCTCGTGCTGGGCGCTGTCCGAGACCATCGCGCGCGTCGCGCCGGGCCCGGTGCGTCGCGCGGCCACGAACGGCGACGTGCTCGACGACGTCCTGGCGCGGCCCTGCAACGAGGACAGCGTCTACCTGGACGGCGTCTTCGAGGAAGGCGTCGTGCCGGTCTACCACCTGGAGGGCGCGCACCTGATCGAGGTGCGTGAACCCGAGCACGTCGAGGTGCTCGTCGACAGCCCCGAGTGCGCGGAGCGCTGGGGGAACGGCGACCTCGCCTGCTGGTTCCGGTTGGGTCACGGCGTGATGCTGGACAGCACGAACCACTTCGACCTGCAGGGCCTGGAGCTCGCGCGCGACTTGAAGAAGCCCGAGGAGCGCATGGCGTACGCCGTGGACCACATGGGCATCGACTACGCGACGATCCGCGCGACGCGCAAGGAGTCGTGGTGGAAGAGCAACACCAAGGCGGCGCGCGAGGTGAAGGACCTGTCGACGCTGGAGCTGGTGACGAACTTCGTGCGCCTGCGTCGCGTCGAGGGGCGCTGAGAGACGCCGAGGAACGCGGACCGCGCGGCGCGTCGCGACGGCCGCGCGCGGGCGCCGCATGGAACGGAGGGCGAAGCGATGACGACGAAGGGCGAAGCGGGCCGCTCCTGGCCGACCGGGCTGCCGTCCGGCATGCGCCTCGGCACCTCCAGCTGGTCCGAGTCGTCGTGGGTCGGCTCGTTCTACCCCGGCGGCACCGCGGCGGGGGACATGCTGACGCACTACGCGACGCGCTTCCCCGCGGTCGAGGCCGACGTCACCTACTACCGCGTGCCGTCGGCCCAGATGGTGCGCGGGTGGGTCCGCAAGACGCCGGAGGACTTCCGCCTGTGCGCGAAGTTCCCGCGCACGATCGTGCACCGCGGCGACGGCCCGCGGCCGGACGCGGACACGCTGCTGGTGCCCGAGCACACCGCGCGCGACACCGACGCGTTCCTGGACGCGATGCGCCTCCTGGGGCCGCGCCTCGGCCCGCTCGTCCTGCAGTTCCCGTACTTCAACAAGCAGGCGTTCAGCGGGCCCGGGCCGTTCCTCGAGCGCCTCGACGCCTACCTCGGGCGCCTCCCGAAGGACCTGAAGTACGCGGTCGAGATCCGCAACAAGGCGTGGTTGAAGCCCGCGCTCACCGACGTGTTGCGCGCCCACGGCGCTGCGCTCGTCCTGGTCGACCTCCTGTACATGCCGCACCCGGCCGACGTCGCGCGCGAGCTGGACGTGCGGACGGCGGACTTCGTCTACGCGCGGCTGATCGGCGACCGCAAGAAGGTCGACGAGCTGTCCGGCAAGACCTTCGACCGGATCGTGCTGGACCAGCGCCCGCGCCTGGAGCGCTGGGCCGAGCTGCTGCGCGACCTCGCGGGCGACGTGCCCGAGACCTACGCCTTCGCGAACAACCACTACGCCGGGCACGGACCGGCGACCACCGAGGAACTCGCGGCCCTCGTGCGCGGCGAGGACCCGCCGGCCTTCACCGGCGCGCCCGAGCAGTCCGAGCTGCCGTTCTAGCGGCCGCGAGCCAGATTTTCGTCCCGGCGACCCAAGACCGCCGGGCGGTTCGGCGTTCGCCGCGCGAACCCGGACCCGGACCCCGCTCGACGCCATGCAACGACTGCTGCTCCTCGCGCTCGCCCTCCTCCTCTCGCTCTCCTTCGGCACCGCGGCCGCCCGCCAGGGATCGGTGGACCCCGCCCGGGCCGCCGACCTGCGCGCGCAGGCGGAGGCCTACCGCGCCGAGGGCTCCTACGAGCTGGCCCGCCGCGCCTGGGCGGAGCTCCTGGACGCGGACCTCGCGCCCGACGACGAGCGCGCCGTCCGCGTCGCCCTCGAGGACTGTCGCTGGCGCGCGGCCGCCGGCGCGGAGCGCGTCGACCAGGCCGAGCTCGAGGACGCGCGCGCGGCGCTGGAGGCCGTCGTCGCCGGCTACGAGCGCCCCGAGCAGCGGGACACCGCCTGGGCCGCCGCGCACGCGTCGATCGCGGACTGGCACTGGACCCGTCGCTGGAACCGCAACTGGAACGCCGCCTGGGAGCACTACCAGGCGGCGCTGTCGTACTGGGCGGCCTCGTCCGACCTGGACCGCGCGCGCGACGAGTACCTGGCGCTGGCGCGGCGCGCGCTGTCGTCGGGTGACTTCGACGGCTGGCGCCAGACGAACCACCTGCGCGGCGTGCCGATCTCGCTGGCCGAGCGCGCCGTGCGCGTCGCCACCGACCCCGAGGACGTCGCCTGGTCGAACCTGTACCTGGCGCTGGCCCTGCGCGACCGCGACCCGAGCGAGGGCAGGCAACGCGCCGTCCGCGCCGCCTTCGAAGCCGCCGTGGCGCAAGGCGCGGGCGAGTGGTCGGAGCGCGCGCTGTACCACCAAGGCGTGTGGACCGAGGAGCGCGGCGCGTTCTCGCGCGACGAGGACGGGACGCCGCGGACGTCGCCGGACTACGTCGCGGCGCTGGCGCTGTATCGCGCGTACCTCGAGCGCTACGACCGCGACGCGGGCCTGTACTGGAACTCGGCGCGCGAGCGCGTGAAGAACATCACGGGCACCGAGGTCCGGCTGCGCGTCGAGAGCGCGTTCCTGCCCGGCTCGGCGAAGGTCGTGCACCTCGGCTGGCGCAACGCGGAGGCGATCGACCTGGCGCTCGTGGCCGTCGACCTGGGCCGCGACGTGCGGCTGGACTCGAAGGACGACGGCCCGCACGACTGGCTGCGCGAACTGGATCCCGGCGGGCGCGCGACGCACGTGCGCTGGACGCACGCGACCGGCGACGACGGGCTCCACCGCCGCGGCGAGGCCTACGTCGAGGTCCCGGGCGAGGTGCCGCCGGGCGCGTACCTCTTGACCGCCCGCGCGAACGGCGTGGACAGCCGCCAGCTGGTGCTGGTCTCGGAGGTCGCCGTCGCGACCAAGGACACCGGCGAAGAGGTCGTCACCTGGGTCGCGGACGTCGGCGACGGCAGGCCGCGCGCCGAGGCCGAGGTCACGCTGTACCACCGACGCGACAACGACGCGCCGTGGAAGCGCTACACCGCCGCGACCGACGCCGACGGCCTCGCGCGCTTCGCCGAGCTGGGCGGCGGCCGCGGGCAGTCCTTCGCGGCCGTGAAGAGCGGCGCGGACCAGGCGTTCGCCGTCCTGTGGGGCGCGTATCGCTGGAACCGCGACGGCGAGTGGAAGCTGTACACGCAGACCGACCGGCCCGCCTACCGCCCGGGTGACGAGGTGCAGTGGAAGGTCGTCGCCCGCGTGCGCGAGCGCGACGTGCTGGAGACGCCGTCGAGCCGCTCGATCCGCTACCGCTTGCACGACCCGCGCGGCAACCAGGTCGACGAGGGCGTGATCGAGCTGAACGAGTTCGGCGCCGCGTGGGGGACCTTCGCGTGCGACGCGTCGTGGCCCCTCGGCTCCTACTCGCTGCAGTTCCTGGACGACGACTCCGAGCAGTCCTACGGCAGCGCGACGGCCTTCCGCCTGGAGGAGTACAAGCTGCCCGAGTTCCGCGTGGATGTCGTCCCCGCCACGGACGAGGACGGCGCGCCGCGCCTGTTCCGGGTCGGCGAACCGATCCTGGCCGAGGTGCGCGCCGAGTACGCCTTCGGCGGCCCGGTGGCCGGCGCGCGCGTCGAGGTGCAGGTACACGCGAAGCCCTACGCACCGTCCTGGCGACCGCACCGCAAGTACGCGTGGTACCACCGCGAACACTCGTGGCACGGGTGGGGGTCCGGCGAGCACCTGGACACGCTGCAACTGGTGACCGACGCGGACGGCGTCGCGCGGATCGAGTTCGCGCCGGAGTGGAGCGGCGAGGGCGCCGTCGAGCTGACGTTCGACGCCCGCGTCACCGACTCCTCGCGCCGCGAGGTCAGCGGCTCCGGCGTCGTGCGCGCCACGCGCGAGGCCTACGCCGTCAACCTCGAGCCGACGCACCGCGTGCACCATCCCGGTGACGAGGTCGAGGTCGAGATCCACGCGCGCGACGCGAACGACCGCGGCCTGGCCGTGGAGGGCGAGCTGCTGCTCGAGCGCGTCGAGTCCTACGAGATCTGGACCGACCCCGCTGGTCGGCGGTTCACCGGCGGCGAGCTGGAGCGCGAACGCGCCCGGTACCCGCACTTCCCGCCGGCGCCCGACGAGCCGGACGGCCCGCGCTGGACCTGCGCCGAGCGCGGCGAGCACGCCGAGTTCATCGGCCGCTTCCCCGCGCGCACCGACGAGGACGGCGAGGGCCTGTCGCGCATCGCGATCGCCCGCGAGGGCACCTACCGCGTGCGCTGGGTCTCGACCGACCGCTGGGGCGAGCGCGTCGAGGCGGAGACGCGCGTCTTCGTCGCGGCGGACGGCACGCGCGAGCTCGGGTACCGCGCGAACGGCGTCGAGCTGCACCTGGACCGCGACACGCTGTCGGTCGGCGGCGAGGCCGTGATGCTGATCACGACCGAGGAAGCGGGCCGCTGGGTGCTGTTCTCGGTCGAGGCCGGGGGCCTGCTCGACCTGCGCGTGGTGCGGGTCAACGGCACGGCCGCGTTGCTGCGCCTGCCCGTCGACGAGCGCTGGGTGCCGAACGTCACGCTGGACGCGCAGGGCTTCTCGAACGGCCGCGCGGTGCGCGATCGCGAGGACGTCGTCGTGCCGCCCGAGCGCCACTTCCTGGACGTCTCCGTCACCGCCGAACCCGGCGAGCGCCGCCCCGGCGACGCGACCGAGCTGCTGGTCACCGTGCACGACGCGGACGGCGAACCGGTCGAGGCCGAGGTCTGCGTGACCGTCTACGACGCGATGGTCGAGGCGATCCAGCAGGACCCGACCATCGACCCGCGCGAGTTCTTCTACGGCGAGCTGCGGCGCAACTTCGTGTCGAGCTCGTCCAGCCTGGACCACCTCGTGTACCGCGAGCTGGTGTCCGCCGGCGACGACGGCTGGCGCGACCAGGCGTTCGGCGCGGCGCAGGGCCTGCGCCAGAACGACGTCTACCTGGGCATGTCCGCCGAGGGGAAGAAGATGGACGGCCGCACGCGGTCGGCGCTGGCGCGTCCGGCGGACTCGCTGGCGCCCGGCGCCGTCGAGATGGAGATGGCCGACGAGGACGGCGGCTGGCTCGCGGACGGCGCGGAGGCCGGCGGCGAACAGCCCGGTCAGGGCGGGGCGGACGCGCAGGACGGTCCGAACGTCGTCGTGCGGTCCGACTTCCGCGACACGGCCTTCTGGTCCCCGGACGTGCGCACCGACGCGAAGGGCGAGGCCCGCGTCACCTGGGCCTACCCCGACAACCTCTCGACCTGGAAGGTCAAGGCGCGCGCCGCGACGCGCGAGGCCGACTTCGGCCCGGCGGAGACCGAGACGATCACGACCAAGCCGCTCCTGGTCCGCGTGCAGGCCCCGCGCTTCCTGGTCGTCGGCGACGAGGCCGTCGTCAGCGCGAACCTGAACAACCGCACGAACGGCGCGCTGGTCGTGCGCGGCGCGCTCGAGGCGCGCGGCGTCGAGGTGGTCGGCGCGCTCGTGGACGGTGAGCTCGCCGCCGCGCCCGACCGCGTCACGATCCCCGCCGGTACCGACGTGCGCCTGGACTGGCTGGTGCGCGCGACGGCGACCGGCGCGGCGTCGTTCACCGCGACGGTGGTCGGCGACGAGCTGTCCGACGGCGCCGTGCGCACGATCCCCGTCACGCCGTACGGCATCGACGCGCTCGTCGCGGCGTCGGGGCGCGTGCGGGGCGAGGAGGCGACTTTCCGCTTCGCGCTGCCCGCGGCGCGCGGTGACGACACCACCGCCGCGTACGTCCAGGTCGCGCCGAACCTCGCGCTGGGTCTGATCGACGCGCTGCCGTACCTGATCGAGTACCCCTACGGCTGCACCGAGCAGACGCTGTCGCGCTTCGTGCCGGCGGTGATCGTGAAGCGCACGCTGGAGGACTTCGGCCTGTCCGCGGAGGTCGCGCTGGAGCGCGCGTTCGGCGGCGTGACCGAGGAAGCGCGCGCCGCGTTGTTCTCCGGCGACCGCACGTCGATCGACGAGCTGGACCGCGTGACCGCCGCCGGCATCGGCCGCCTGCGCGACGCGCAACGCGGCGACGGCGCGTGGGGCTGGTGGCCCGGCGGCGACGCCGACGCGTGGATGACGGCGTACGCGGTGTGGGGCCTGGCGCTGGCGCGCGACGCGGGCGTCGAGTTCGAGCGCGGCATGCTGGACCGCGGCGCGGAGTGGCTGCTGGCGAACCTGGCCGAGGAGGGCCGCGACGTCGACACCCGCGCGTGGATGGTGCACGCCCTGGCGTCCGCCGGGAACGCGCACGGCGACCCGCGCTTCCAGGCCGCCTTCGCCCGCGCGTTCGAGGCGCGCGGTGACCTGCAGGCCTACGGCAAGGCGCTCTTGTGCCTGGCCGCGACGCGCACCGACCGCGCGAAGGAAGCCGCGGTGCTGTCGCGCAACCTGATCGACGGCGCGGTGCGCACGCAGCCGGACCGGTCGGTGGTGCAGTCGTCCGCGTCCGGCGACGGGACGGCGGCCGAGCGCGCCCACTGGGGCCGCGACCGCGGCTGGTGGCGCTGGTCGCAGGGCGCGATCGAGTCGACGTCCTTCGCGCTGTGGGCGCTGCTGGAGACGGACCCCGACCACGAGCTGGTCGAGCCGGCCTCGCAGTGGCTGATGGCGAACCGCCGCGCCGCGCAGTGGACGAACACGCGCGACACGTCGATCGCGATCCTGGCGCTGTCGAGCTACCTGCGCCGCAAGGGCAACCTGACGGATCCGGTCGAGTACGAGGTGCTCGTCGGCAGCGAATCCATCGCGCGCACGCGGCTCGAGGGCGACGCGCTGCTGGCCGGCGCGGACCGCGTCGCGATCCCCGCGCGATCGTTGCGCGACGGCGACAACGAGGTCGTCGTGCGGCGCGTGGCGTCGGCGAACCCGCTGGACGTCACCGTCTGGGCCGAGTTCTTCACGCAGGAGGAGCGCATCGAGCCGCGCGGCAACGAGGTCTTCGCGCGCCGCCAGTACTACCGCCTGGTCGGCCGCCCGACGCTGCTCGAAGGCTGGGTCTACGACCGCGTCCCGCTGGCGGACGGCGACGAGCTCGTGAGCGGCGAGCGCGTCGAGTGCGTCGTGACGCTGGAGGCGAAGACGACCCTCGAGTACGTGCTGGTCGAGGACAACAAGCCCGCGGGGCTCGAGGCCGGCGGGGTGCAGAGCGGCGCGCCGCTGTGGGCGTCCGAGTTGACCGCGGCGGAGGCGCGCCACCGCTTCGGCGGCGACGCGGCGCGCCCCGGCGTCGGCGCTCGCGACTCCGGTTCCGGCTCGACCACCGGAACGACCGGCCGCTCGCAACGCGTGCACCAGGAGTGGCGCGACCGGACGGTCGGCCTGTTCCTGGACCGCGTGCCCGAGGGCGTCTGGGAGGTCCGCTACGAGCTCCGCGCCGAGACGCCGGGCCGCTTCCAGGCGCTCCCCGTCACGGCCGAGGCGATGTACGTCCCCGAGATCCGCGCCAACGGCACGAACCTCGGCCTGGGCGTCCGGGATCGCGACGACTCCTGATCGCGCATCCCCGGCAGGAGGAGAGCGGGCGCGGGGCCGGGGGGGCCTCGCGCTCGCGCCTGTCCGCGCTTGACCTCGCGCCCGCCGTCGATTGTGATCGTCGGCTGTCCTCCGGTCCCTCACGCGTCGCCAGCCTTCATCCATGGGTCTCTTCAGCAAGCTCTTCGGTCGTGGTTCCAACGACGACCAACCGTCCCCCGCAGTGCAGGAGTGGATCGCCAAGCTCGACCACGCCGACGCGAAGGTGCGGCTCGAGGCGGCGAAGGCCCTGGGCGAGTTGCGGGGCGAAGCGCGCGCCGCGGTCGACAAGCTCGAGGAGCTGATCAACGACCCCGACGGCGACGTCTGCAACGCGGCGGCGGACGCCTACGCGAAGATCGAGCGGGGCCTCTAGCGCCCCGCCAACGGTCGCGCAGGACGCGCGGCCGCCGAGCCATGCGGCACACCGAGCACCACGCGAGCGGCGCCCGCGCGGCGCAGGGCCGCGTCGAAGGCGGCTTGCGCGAGGGCTCCTGGACCTTCTGGGACCGGCACGGCCGGCGGCGCCTGCAGCAGGAGTTCCGGCGCGGTCGTCGCCACGGGCTGTCGCTGTCGTGGCACGTCCGCAGCGGCGCGCGACGCACCGAGGGCCAGTACGTCGAGGGCCTGCGCGAAGGCACGTGGACCTCGTGGCGCGCGGACGGCAGCGTGCGCTGCGCCGGCGTGTATCGCCGCGGCCTGCGCGAGGGCGAGTGGCGGGCCGTCCACGCCTCCGGCGAGGTCGCCGCGCTCGGCGCCTACGTCGCCGGCCGCCGGCACCGCGCGTGGCGGTGGTGGCACAAGGGCGGCGAGCTCGCGCGCGAGGCGACGTACCTGCACGGGCTGAAGCACGGCCCGTGGCGGCGCTGGCACCGCAACGGCGAGCCGGCCGAGCGCGGCGAGTTCCTGTCCGGCGACCCGGTCGGGACCTTCGAGTCGTGGCACGTCGGCGGCGCGTCGGCGGCGCGCGGCGAATACCGCATGGGCGAACGCAGCGGCCCGTGGCGGCTCGGCTTCGCGGACGGGCACCCGCTGGCGGAGGGGACCTTCGTCGACGGGCGCCTCGAGGGCTGGTGGGTCGAGTACTGGGACACCGGCGGCAAGCGCAGCGAGGGCGAGTACCGCGCGGGCCTGCGCCAGGGCCCGTGGAACTTCTGGCACGCCGACGGATCGCCGGACCGCAAGCGCGGCGGCGTGTACATCGACGGCGAGCGGCGGCGCGGCGCCGGGAGGGACGCGTGACCGCGACGGGACCCGGCGGCCGGATGGCGATCACCGCGGAGGTGCGGGACGCGCTGCGACGCGCCGCGCGGGGCGGCGAGCGCGAGCGCTGCGGCCTTCTGTTCGGGCCGCCGGACGGCGCGGGGGGCGACGCCGTCGCCACCGTCTGCGTCGAGCTCCCGAACGAGCGCGACGCCGCCGACGCCTTCGCGCTCGACCCGGGGCGGGTCGTCGCCGCGGCGCGCGAGCAGCGCGCGCGCGGCCTCGCGCTGGTCGCGACCTGGCACACCCACCTGGGCGGCGGCCCCGCGGCGTCGGCCGCGGACCTCGCGTGTTGCGGCGACGGGTGGCGCGTCGTGATCGCGGCCGGAGAGGAGCTCGCGGCCCACGCCGCGGGCGACGGGCGCGCGATGGCGCTGCGCGTCCTCCACGATCCGGCGTAGCGCGCGCCGGTCGCAGCGCGCCGTGGGGGGTTGCCGTCGGCGCGGCGAAGCGCAGAATGCGGCGTTCACGGAGCGCGATCGAGACCGCTCCGCGCCCGCCGGAACTCGCCACAGTACGCCGCCGCTCCCGCGCGCCGCGGCCCCGGAGACCACCGCCATGACGACCGAATCCGCACAGAGCCTGCCGTTCGAGACCGAGGTCCAGGAGCTCCTGGACCTGATGATCCACTCGCTGTACTCGCACCCCGAGATCTTCCTGCGCGAGCTGATCTCCAACGCCAGCGACGCTTGCGACAAGCTGCGCTTCGAGACGCTGACGGACGCCGCGTTGCTGGGCGGCGACGAGCTCGGCATCACGCTGGAGGTCGACGCCGACGCGCGCACGCTGACCGTCGCCGACAACGGCGTCGGCATGACGCGCGAGGAACTCGTGAAGAACCTGGGCACGATCGCGGGCTCCGGCACGCGTCGCTTCCTGTCCGAGCTGAAGGAGCGCGGCGCCGACGAACGGCCCGAGCTGATCGGTCAGTTCGGCGTCGGCTTCTACGCTAGCTTCATGGTCGCGGACCGCGTCGTCGTCGAGTCGCGGCGCGCGGGCGAGGACCTGGGACACCGCTGGGCGTCGTCGGCGGACGGCACCTACACCGTCGAGGAGGCGGACGGCGTCGCGCGCGGCACGCGCATCACGCTGCACCTGAAGGACGCCGGCGAGGACGGCGACGACTTCGCCGCCGAACACGTGCTGCGCGGCCTGGTGAAGCGCTACTCCGACTTCGTCGAGTACCCGATCCGCCTGGGCGACGACACGCTCAACTCGATGAAGCCCGTCTGGGCGCGGCCGAAGTCCGAGGTGACGGACGAGGAGTACGCCGACTTCTACAAGCACCTCACGCACGACTTCCGCGACCCGCTGGAGACGATCCACTTCAAGGCGGAAGGCGCGACCGAGTACACCGCGCTGCTCTACCTGCCCGCCGAGCGCCCGTTCGACCTGTTCCGCGAGCGCGAGCCGCGGTCGCGCATCTCGCTGTACGTCAAGCGCGTGCTGATCACGAACGAGTGCGCGGAGCTGCTGCCGACCTGGCTGCGTTTCGCGCAGGGCGTCGTGGAGGCGTCCGACCTGCCGCTGAACGTCAGCCGCGAGATCCTGCAGGCGAACCCGCACCTGCGCGCGATCAAGAAGCGCCTGACGAAGAAGGTCTTGTCGTCGCTCGAGTCGATCCTGGCCGACGACCGCGAGCGCTACGCCGGCTTCTGGGACGCGTTCGGGTCGGTCCTGAAGGAGGGCATCTGCCTGGGCGAGGACGACGACGCGCGGATCTCGAAGCTGTGCCTGTTCGCGAGCTCGCGCGGCGAGGATCGCACGACGCTGGCCGAGTACGTCGAGCGCATGTCCGCGGACCAGAAGGCGATCTACGCGATCACCGGCCCCGACCGCGCGACCCTGGACGCCAGCCCGCACGTCGCGGCCTACGTGAAGCGCGGCTTCGAGGTGCTGTACCTCGTCGACCCGATCGACGAGTGGATGCTGGACCAGCTGCGCGAGTGGGACGGCAAGCCGCTGCGCGCGATCCACGCGGTCGACGACGAGCTGCTGTCGGACTCGGAGAAGGAGCGCGTCGCGGCCGCCGCCGAGGAGCACGCCGCGCTCGTCACGGCGCTGAAGGAGCACTTCGGCGACGCGATCGCGGACGTGCGCTTCTCCGGCCGCCTGGCCGACGCGCCCGCGATGCTGGCGACGACGGACGGCGCGCTGCGGCCGCACATGGAGCGCGCGTTCGCCGAGTCGCAGGGCATGGCGCCGCCCTCGCAGCGCGTGCTCGAGCTGAACCCCGACCACGCGCTCGTCGCCAGGCTGGCGGACCTCGCCGGCGCGGGCGGCGACGCCTTCGCGGACCGCGCCGACCTGCTGTACGGCCAGGCGCTCCTGGCCGAGGGCTCGCCGGTGCCGGACCCCGCGCGCTTCTCCAAGCTGATCGTCGACCTGCTGGGCAAGGCCTAGAGCGCTCCGGGCCGGGGCGGCTCCGACGCGGACCGCCCTGGCCCCGGCGCGCGCGCGTCCGCAGAATGCGGGCATGAAGACGAGATCCTCCCGGCTGGCCGACATGGTCCAGTCGGACATCCGCCGCATGACGCGCGAGTGCGACCGCGTCGGCGGCATCAACCTGGGCCAGGGCGTCTGCGACTTGCCGACGCCCGACCCGGTGCGCGACGGCGCGATCGCGGCCATCCGCGCGCGGCGCAGCCTGTACTCCTACCCCGAGGGCGTGCCGGAGCTGCGCGAGGCGATCGCCGCGAAGCTGGCGTCGAAGAACGGCATCGAGGCCGATCCGGCGCGCGAGGTCGCGGTCACCGTCGGCGCGACGGGCGCGTTCGCCGCGTGCCTGCACGGCCTGCTCGACCCCGGCGACGGGCTGCTCGTCTTCGAGCCGTACTACGGCTACCACGTGAACGCCGCGATCCTGGCGGGCGTCGAGCCGCACTACTGCCCGCTGGCGCCGCCCGACTTCCCCGTCGACGAGGCGGCCGTGCGCGCGGCGCTGCGTCCGAACACGCGGGCGATCGTCGTCTGCACGCCGTCGAACCCCAGCGGCAAGATGTGGACGCGCGCGGAGCTCGAGACGATCGCGCGCGTGGCCGAGGACTGCGACCTGCTCGTGATCACCGACGAGATCTACGAGGACATCACCTACGACGACCGCGAGCACGTCTCGCCCGCTACCGTCGCCGGCCTGCGCGACCGGACGGTGACGATCATGGGGCTGTCGAAGACCTTCTCCATCACCGGCTGGCGGCTGGGTTACGCCGTCGCGCGCGAGGAACTCCTGGCGCCGATCACGCTCGCCTGCGACCTCTTGACCGTGTGCGCGCCGACGCCGCTGCAACACGGCGTCGCGGCGGGCTTCGGCCTGCCCGAGTCCTTCTACACCGAGCTGCGCGCCGAGTACGCCTACAAGCGGCGCGTGCTGTGCGACGCGCTCGACGCCGCCGGCATGCGGCCGATCCGACCGCAGGGCGCGTACTACGTGCTGGCCGACGTGGGCGAGTGGGGCTACGCGACCGCGCGCGAAGCCGCGATGCACCTCCTGGAGACGGCGGGCGTCGCGGCGGTCCCCGGGTCTGCGTTCTATCGCGGCGCGGACGGCGAGCGGCTGCTGCGGTTCTGCTACGCCGCAGAGCGCCCGCGCATCGAGGAAGCCGCGCGCCGCATCGAGTCCTTCGGGAGCGCCGGCGCATGACCGACGCGGACGACGCCGACCTGGAGGAGCTGCGCGACGCGATCGCGCGCTGCGACCGCGCCATCCTGGACCAGCTGCGTCGCCGCATGGAGCTCGCCGCGCGCGCCGGCGAGCGCAAGGCCGAGGCGGGCATCCCCGTGGTCGCCGCGAACGTCGAGGCGACCGTGCTGGGCCGCGCCCGCGCCGCCGCGCGCACCTGCGGCGTGTCCGAGGACGTGCTGGAGGAGATCTTCCGCGCCGTCATCCGCGCGTCGGTCGAGCGTCAGCACCGCGTCGGCATCGAGCGCCGCGAGCGCGCGGCCGGCGGGCGCGTGCTGGTCGTGGGCGCCGCGGGCGGCATGGGGGGCTGGTTCGGCGACTTCGCGCGCCTCTTGGGCCACGAGGTCGAGGGCGTCGATCCGCGGTACGGCGATGGAGGGAGCGGCGGCGACGCGACCCGCCACGCGTCGCTCGCCGACGCCGGCGACCTGTCGCGCTTCGACGCCGTCGTCGTCGCCGCGCCGCTGCGCGCGATGCCCGACGTGCTGGCCGACGTGATCGACCGCGCGCCGCGCGGGCTCGTGCTGGAGCTGGCGTCGATCAAGGACCCGGTCGCCCCGCTGCACGACCGGGCGCGCGAACGCGGCGTCCGGCTGCGCTCGGTCCACCCGATGTTCGGCCCGAGCAAGCCGCCCTACGACCGGCTGACGATCGTGGTCTGCGGCGGCGCGGACGAGCGCGCGGAGCTCGAGCAGCTCTTCGCGCATCCCTACGCCGAGTGGATCGAGGTGCCGCTCGCGCGCCATGACCCGCTGATGGGGTGGCTGCTCGGCCTGGGACACCTGACCGGGATGCTGTTCGCGACGGCGCTCGGCCGCGCGGGTCAGGACGCGGACCTGCTGCGCGCCTGCGCCTCGACGACCTTCCTGCGCCAGGCCGCGACCGCGCGCTCGATCCTCGACGAGGACCCGGCGCTGTACCTGGACATCCAGCACCTGAACCCGGCGCGCGAGGGCGTCTACGCGACGCTCGCCGCCGTGCTCGAGGAGTACCGCCGCGCGACGGACGCCGGCGACCTGGACGCGTTCCGCGCGCTGCTCGCCGGCGGCGCGCCCTTCGTGCGGGAGCCGGGGCGGTAGAAGTCGGATCGCGCGGGTTGCGCGGCGGCGGCGCGCGCATCATGGAACCGCCGCGCGGGACGCGGCGGGGGACTTTCCGCTGCGGAGCCCGTCTCCCCAGCCCTTAGAATGGCGCCATGCCCCCCAGCGACCCCGCGGCCCCCGTCGACCTCGACGCGGCGCACGAACGCGTCCGCGCGCTGACCGACCCCCCCGGGGACGGTCGGCCCGCCGTCTGTAAGGTCGGGCTCGAGCCCGAGATCTTCGCCTTCCGCGCCGGCGTCGGCGACCGCCCGCGGCGCCTGCCGCTGGCCGGCCCCGGCAGCGTGCTCGAGACGATCGACGCGATGGTCGCGGCGGGGGAGCTGGACGCGCGCGTCGAGGAGGGCGCCGCGCCCGCCTACGGCCTGCCCAACGGCGGCCGGCTGACCTTCGAGCCCGCGGGGCAGATCGAGCACTCGACCAAGGTCTTCGAGACGGCTGCCGACGCGCTCGACGACGTGGAGGAGACCGCGCGGCTCCTGGACGAGGGCTTCGCGAGACGCGACGCGCGCCTCGCGTCCTTCGGCATTGACCCGTGGAACCCCGTCGACGAGGTGCCGCAGCAACTCGAAGCGGCGCGCTACCGCTCGATGGCCGCCTACTTCGCGTCGCGCGGCCCGCACGGCGCGGTGATGATGCGCAACACCGGATCGGTGCAGGTCAACCTGGACCTCGGCGACCACGGCGTCGACGCCGAGCGCTGGCTGCTGTCCAACCTGCTGTCGCCGATCGCGACGGCGTCCTTCGCCTGCAGCCCGCTGGAGGGCGCCGTGTCGCGGCGCGCGCAGGCGTGGCAGGGCCTGGACGAGACGCGCACCGGGTTCCCCGCGCGCTTGATCGCCGAGGGCCTCGGCGACCCCGGGTCGCAGTACGCCGACTTCGCGCTGGACGCGGACGTCATGCTGTTCCGACGCGGGCCCGACGGCGGGATCCCCGGCACGCCCGGCTTCCGCTTCCGCGACTGGATCGCGAACGGTCACCCCGAACACGGCGCGGCCACGACCGCGGACCTGGACTACCACCTCAGCACGCTGTTCCCCGAGGTGCGCCTGCGCGGCTTCTTCGAGCTGCGCAGCGTCGACGGCGTTCCCGCGCCCTGGCGGCCCGCGGTCGTCGCGTTCTGGTGCGGCCTGCTCTACGACGAGGCGAGCCGCCGCGAGGCCATCGCGCTGCTGGAGCCGTCGCGCGGCGAGCTGTACGAGCTGTGGAAGCGCGGGGCCCGCGACGGCCTGGGCGACCCGGAGATCGCGGCGCACGCCCGGCGCGTCTGGGAGTTGGCGCTGGAAGGCGCCGGCCGCCTGTCCGATGGATTCTTCCGCGCGGAGGACCTCGCGCGCGCCGCCGACTTCCGCGACCGCTACGTCGAGACCTCGCGCTCCCCGGCGCTGGAGCTCCGCGACGCGCTCGCGAACGGACCCGACGCCGCCTTCGCCTGGGGACTCGCCGCCGACGCCGCACTCGATCGAGAATGACCAAGCTGGACGAACGCTACGAACTGCTGGACCTGGGGACGGAGGGCCTGTCCGAGTCGCTGGCCGAAGCGACGCAGCGCGGCCTGACCGCGTCGCCCAAGGAGCTGCCGTGCCACCTGTTCTACGACGAGCGCGGGTCGCGCTTGTTCGACGAGATCACCGAGCAGCCCGAGTACTACCCCGCGCAGGCCGACGAGGAGATCCTGCGCGACCGCGCCGCCGAGATCGTCGCCGCCGCGGGTGGTCCGCTCGAGCTGGTCGAGCTCGGGTCCGGCAGCTCCACCAAGACGGCGCCCGTCGTGGACGCGATCCTGGCGACGCAGGACGACCTGGTGTACCGCCCGATCGACGTGTCGCGCGCCGCGCTGGAGTGGGGCGCCGAGAACCTGCTGGACGGTCGCGACGCGCTCCGCGTCCGCGCGGTCTGCGGCGACTACGCCGAGGGCCTGGCGCGGCTGGGCGCCGGGGAACGCCGCCGCCTGGTGCTGTGGCTCGGCTCGTCCATCGGCAACCAGACGCGCGACGAGGCCGCGGACTTCCTGCGCCGCGCGCGCGAAGCGCTCGCTCCCGGCGACGCGCTGCTCGTCGGCATCGACCTGCGCAAGGACACCGAGACGCTGGAGGCGGCGTACGACGACTCCGCCGGCGTCACGGCGGAGTTCAACAAGAACCTGCTGCACCGCTTGCGCGACGACCTGGGCGCGGACCTCGACCCCGCCGACTTCGTGCACCGCGCGATCTACGACCGCGAGGCGGGCGTCGTGCGCATCTACCTGGAGAGCCGCCGCGACCAGGTGATCGAGATCGACGCGCTCGACCTCGAGATCCCCTTCGAGCAGGGCGAGCGCATCCACACCGAGGACTCGACCAAGTACTCGCTCGAGGAGATCGACGCGCTGGCGAAGCGCGCGGGCCTGGTGCGCGAGCGGACGTGGCTCGACGGCGAGGAGCGCTTCAGCGAGTCGCTCCTGCGCGTGAGCTGATCGCGGCGCGCTCCCTCAGGACGAAGGGCGCCCCCGCGGCGACAGGCCGCGGGGGCTAGCCGAACCGGTTCCCATCCGACACGTCCGGTCCGGTGTGCGTCCTTCGATCAGCAGTGGCGCCAGTGGCCGGCGACCCACACGCGCTCGCGCCGCTTCTCGACGCGGTCGGGGTCGCGCACCCAGTCCCAGTGACCGGAGCTGATGCAGACCTGCGTGCGACGGCCGCAGGAGTCGTAGCGCCACTCGAAGCGCGCCGGGACCCAGACGCGCCGCACGGCGCCGGGGATCACCACCTCGCGGACGCGCCACTCGTAGCGCCCGGGGATCCACACGCGCTGGGCGCGCTGCACGGGCGCGCGGTGTCCGCGGCGATAGCCGTCGTATCCGCGGTCGCCGTAGCGGGCCGGCGCGGGGCGCCGCGAGGAGAAGTCCTCCGCGTAGGCGGCGCGCTGCGCGGCGGGGCCGCCGGCGGCGCGCTGGGCGGAGGCTTGCGGCGCGAGGACCAGGGCGGCGAGCAGGACGGCGGGGGCGGCGAAGGAGAAGGCGGAGAGCGACTTCATGGCGATCCTCGTGGCGGGGACGGGCGCGGGGTGCGCCCGGCGACGGCGGGGGAGTGCGAGGCGCGTGCCGGGGGCCGCGAAAGTGGAAGGCGCGCGCTCCCAAGGACTTGCGGCGGGCGCCCGCGCCGCGATCGCGACCCGCTGACCACGCCGGGAACACCCTGTCCACCAGGGTGGTCAACCTCTAGCCTCTGCGGGCCCGCCCGGCGCTCCCGCGCCGACCCCCGACCTCCGCGCCCGCACCGAACCCATGCGACGACCCCA
>JAUHYB010000346.1 GCA_030426745.1 bacterium | reverse complement strand
CCGACCGCGCGCAGGGCGTGTTCGCCGTCGACGCGGAGGGCTTCCCCGCGCGCGGCGTCGCCGTCGACACGCCGCTCGACGTGGCGCCCCGCGCGGACGGCGGCCTGTTCGTGCTGCGCGCGACGGCGCCGCGGGCGGACGCGCCGCGCGAGGTGCTGCGGCTCGACGCGCGCGGCCGCGTGCGCGAGCGGCGGGCCGTGCGCGGCGCGGTCGCGTCGCTCGCGCCCGCGGGGCCGGACGCCGTCGCCTGGCTCGACGACGCCGCGACGCCGACGGGCCCGGCGCGCGCCGTCGTCCGCTGGGCCCCGCCCGAGCCGCCGCGGCGCGTCGGGCCGCCGGGGCCGTGGACGGCGCTGGGGGACGGGAGCGCGCTCCCGTCGCACGACGCGTTCGTCGGCGACCTGCTCGGCAACGCCTGGCGGCTCGAGGGAGAGCGCGCGCGCCTCGCGTCCGTCGCGTCGCTCCGCGGGCGGGCGCGCGCGTCGTCGCGACCGACCGCGCGGCCCGTGCGCTCGCTGCGCGTCCTGCCGGACGGCTTCGGCCTGGTGCTCGCGGCCATCCCGCGCGACGCCGCGCCCGACGGCGCCCGTCGCCGCGCCGAGCGCACGGACACGGGCGGCCGCCTGCGCTGGAGCGCGGCGCTGCGTCGGCACGAACTCGCGCTCTGGCCCGCGCGCGGCGCGCTCCTCGTCGACGCGGACTCCGGCGCGGTCACGGCGCTCGACGCGCGCGGCCGGCGCGCGCGCGCGCGCACCCACCCCGACCTGCACGGCTGCACGGGCGGCGCGCTCCACGAGGGCGGCGCGGTCCTCGCCACTCCCGGCGCGCTCGTCGTCCTCGACGCGTCGCTGCGACGCCGCCCCGGCCAGGGCGGCTTCGGTCAGCTCGTCTCGCGCCCGCGCGCGGCGCCCGTCGCGAGCAGCGCGGCGGCGACCAGCGTCTTGCCGTCGGTCCAGTCGCCGGCGAGCAGCTCGGCGGGGGTGCGGCGCAGCACCTCGAGCTCCTCGTCGTCGTCCTGGTCCAGACCGCCGCCGGGGACGGCCTCGAGGTCCTCGGCGAGGAAGAGCTGGATGCGCTCGGAGCAGAAGCCCGGCGCCGGCACGATCTCGCGCAGGTGCGTCCAGCGCGCGGCGCGGTGGCCGGTCTCCTCCTCGAGCTCGCGGCGCGCGGCCTCGAGCGGCTCCTCGCCCTCCTCGCGGCGGCCGGCGGGCAGCTCCACGAGCCACTCGCCCAGCGCGTGCCGGTACTGGCGCACCAGGAGGAGCCGCCCCTCGGCGTCCAGCGCCGCGATCGCGACCGCGCCGGGGTGGTCGACGACGTCCACGTCCTGGCGCAGGCCGGAGGGCAGGCGCGCGGACTCCCGCAGCAGGCGGAAGATGCGGCCCTCGTGCAGCAGCTCGCTGCCGAGGAGCTCGACGTCGGGGTGTCGGCGGGGGGGAGGCGTCACGGGATTGCGCTGGAACGGGCGCTGCGGCACGCGGAGCATAGCACTCGCCCCCGGGCGCCGCGGACCGCGGCGGGTCATTCCCTCGCGAGCGACCTTCCACCCGGGCCACTCCCGACACCCGACTCCGACACGATGAAGAACCTGCTCCTCGCCGCGCTCTGCGCGGCTTCGCTGTTCCCGAGCTGCCTCGGTCCCAACCACGCGCACACCAGCATCCGCAACTGGAACGCGGAGGTCGCGGAGGCCGACTGGCTGAACGAAGTGCTGTTCCTCGGTATGCACATCCTCCCCGTCTACCAGTTCGCCTACCTGGGCGACGTCGTGATCTTCAACACGATGGGCTACTGGGGCGAGAACCCGCTGAAGGACCCGGGCGAGTTCCCCGAGGGCTGGCACCACGAGAAGAAGGACTGAGCCGCCGAGGGAGCGCCGCGCCGACCGCGCGCCTCCCCCGACACGACGCGACGCCGCGCGACCGGGGTGGTCGCGCGGCGTCGCGCGCAGAATCCATGAGGTCGCGCGGCGTCGCGCGCAGGTTCCAAGAGTCCGCGCGGCGTCGCGCGCAGGGTGCTGAAGTCCGCGCGGCGTCGCGCGCGCAGGCTCCGGGAGCCCGCGCGGCGTCGCGGGTTCGCGAACCGCGCTCGTGCGGCGCGGCGCCGATCGACGCCTCGCGCCCGCGGACCTCAGTCCTGTTCCTGGGTCTGACGCAGGTGCTCGGGCACGTCCTTCGCCGCGCGCTCGAGGCCGGCGAGGAAGGCGAGGCAGGTGTTCGAGAGGTCCTGGCGGTCGTGGTCGATCGCGACCTGCGAGAAGCGCTGGACGGCGCGCTTCAGCTTCGGGATCTCCTTCAGGACCGGCGCGTCCTTGCGCGTCTTGCTCTCCATCCGCTTGCGGATGGCGCGGATCTTGTCCTCCAGCTCCGCGATGCGTTCGGCTTCGGTGCGACGGGTGTACTTGCGCTTGGCCATGTGGGGGTCTCGTCGGGTCGCCGTCGCCCGGGGACGAAGGCGGCGGGAGCGCGGCGCCCGGTCGTGGACGGCGCGCGTTCTGTGTTGGGGGAAGGGCGACGCGTCGAACGAATCGCCCGGAGTGGGTGGAGTGACTTCCGGGTCGGGGAGAGATTCCCCCGCGGCGCGGCGATGGGGCGCCGCGTGATGAAAGTCGGGTCGAAGTGGGAAGGAATTCGGACCGGCGAGCCGGTGCGCGGCGAGGCGCGCACCCGAATTCCCGAGCCGGGACGCCTCCGCGAGCCGTCCCGGCGCGCCGGAACCGTTCGTCCGCCGCGGCGGCAGCGCTCGAGATCACTTTCGTTCGCGCGAACCCGAGGGATTCGCCGAGCGGAGCGATTCGTCGCGCCGGAGGAGTCTCTCTACGACTCGGAGACCGAGCATTGAACTCCCGGTTCGCCGCCGCCGCCAGGATTTCTCGCGCCGAGCGCGGCGATCTGGCCGAAACCGGGGCGCCGTGGTACCCTCCTCGGCTTCACCGGACCGGAGTCGAACCCTCCGGAGCCCCCGGCGAGGTCCCCGACGGGACCCCTCGCGCCGGGACGCGTCGCAGCGCGTCCCCGCCGCCGGACGCCCGATCCCCTCCACCGCCCGAACGCCGTGCACGACGACATCGAAGAGATCCTGCTGACCGAACAGCAGATCACCGCGGGCATCGACGCGGTCGCGAAGCAGGTCACCGACGCCTACCGCGGCGTCGAGTTCACGGTCGTCTCGGTCCTGAAGGGCTCGTGCATCTTCGCGTCGGACCTGATCCGCCGCATCCCGGTGCCGCTGGAGCTCGCCTTCGTCTCGGCCTCGAGCTACGGCGACGGCACGACGTCCGGCGACCTCGAGATGAACTTCTTCCCCGCCGAGGGGGAGATCCGCGGCAAGCACCTCCTGCTGGTCGACGACATCCTCGACACGGGCAAGACGCTCTCGCGCCTGAAGGCCGAGCTGACCAAGCGCGGCGCCGCGCAGGTGAAGAGCTGCGTGTTCCTCGACAAGCCCGCGCGCCGGGCCGTCGAGTACAACGCCGACTTCCGCGCGTTCGAGGTCGACGACCTGTTCGTCGTCGGCTACGGCCTCGACTTCGCCGGCCGCTACCGGAACCTCCCGTTCGTGGGCTCCTTGAAGAAGGAAGCCTACGCCGGGGTCGTCGACGGCTGATCCGCCGTCCGCCCCGCCCGAACGTCCCCGCCGCCCCTCCGGTCGGACCGCCGGCGCCGCCGGTGCGCGTTCCCGTGAACCAACACCTCCTCGTCCCCTCCGAGCGCAGCGGGATCGAACTCGACGAGTTCCTGTGCCTGCTGT
>JAUHYB010000345.1 GCA_030426745.1 bacterium | reverse complement strand
AGACCGGCGGCGTCGAGATCGACTTGCAGCTGATGGAGGGGCTGTCGGTCGAGATGGAGTCGCTGCGCTCGCTGCTGGTCGGCGGCATCGCGCTCGCGACGCCCGAGACCGCGGGCGCGGAGGCGAGCTCGGGCGACCGCTTCACGTTGCACGCGGACGCGGAGCCGGAGTGGCTCGCCTGGCGGCCGACCCTGCCCGTCGGGCCGGACGTGACGCGCGAGTTCGCGCACGCGCCGCTCCACGCGGCGACGCTCGAGTGGAAGGACGACGGCGTGCTGCGTCGCGGGCGCTCGCGGCGCGGCTGGATCGTGCCCGTCGGCGACGGCGCGATCGCGGGGCCGGCCGACCTCCTGTCGCCCGTCGCGGACGCGCGCGAACCCGGCGCGACGCTGACGGTGGGCGAGCGCTCCGCCGTGCTGGCCGCCGACCCCGAGGTCGCCGAGGACGGGCTCGCGCGGCGCGCGTGGCCGCTGGCGGGAGCGGACGCCGGCGCGCGCGCGGACCTCGCGTCGTGGACGCCGCCGACCGCGCCCCTCGGCGCGCCGCGCGACTGCTACGTGCTCGCGGGGGGCGACCACGCGCTGCGCGGACTCGCCGGGGCACACCTCGCTCCGGAAGGCGACGCGTGGGTGCTCGACGGCGACCGGAACTTCGGCGAGGACTGGCACGGCGCGCTCGTGCTGGAGCGCGCGACCCGCGCGTGGATCGGCGTGCTGCTGGTCGACGAGGACCGCGTACGCGTCGTGCCCGCCGACGGGCTCGCGGCGCGCTGAACCCCGCTCGCCGGATCGAGCGCGCGGAGCCCCACGGAACACGCAGAACGCGGGCCGCCGGTCGTGTGACCGGCGGCCCGCGTTCGTTCGTCGCGTTCCGTCCGTGCGGGAGCGGATCAGCCGCGCAGGATGCGGTCCAGGACCTCCATGCGCTCCTGGTCGGAGTCGGGGCAGTGGGCCTTCGCCTTCTCGGCGAACTTCTTGGCCTCGTCGGGCATGTCGAGGCGCTCGGCGCACAGCCACGCGGCGGGGAAGTACATCTCCAGCGCGAGCTTCTCGTCCTTCACGCCGCCGACGGCCTCCAGCGCCTCGAGCTCACGGATCGCGGCGCGCGCCGAGTCCTCGTCGACGATGCCGCGGAAGCGGGCCCAGACGACCTGCTCCAGCAGGCCCTTCTCGTTCTTCGGGTCGAGCGTGCGCGCGGCGTCGTAGACCTCGTCGTCCGCGTGGCCCTTGTCCATCAGCGCGCGGATGATGCGCTCGTTGTGGCCGGCGGCGTCCTTCGCGTCGGCGGTCAGGTGCGCGCGCAGCACGTCGGCGAGGGCGGTCATGCCCGCGGCGCTGCCGTCGCGGCTCTCGAAGCCCTCGAGCACGGCGACGAACGCCTTGGCCTTCGCGTCGCCCTCGGCCTTCTCGTACGCGCTGATCAGCCCCTTGACCTCGGCCAGCGACGCCTTGCCGTCCTTGGTGAGCGAGGCGATGTGCTCGACGTACTTCTCGGGGCCGCCGGCTTGGTAGCCGGTGCGTCCGAAGACGTCGCCCTCGGCGGTCATCAGCAGGACGGTGGGGTAGCCCTGGACGCCGTAGGTGTTCGCGAGCTCACGGTTGCGCGTCGGGTTCGGCACCTTGGCCTTGGCCTCGTCCGAGCGCGGGAAGTCGAGCGCCACCAGGACGAAGTCCTGCTCGGCGTTCGCGTAGAAGGCCTCGTGCTGGAAGACCTCGTCGTGCAGCTTGATGCACCAGCCGCACCAGTCGGAGCCGGTGAAGTCGACCAGCAGGTCCTTCTTCTCGGCCTTGGCGAGCTCGACGGCTTCGTCGAAGTCGTCGATCCAACGACCACCGCCCTCGGCGGCCTGTGTTTCGGGGGCGAGGGCGGCGACGAGGCCGAGGGCGAGGGTGGTCATCCACTTGCGCATGTTCTTCTCCAGGTCGGTATCTCGGGTTCGGCGCGCGGCCGGGGGGGCGGGCATTCTAGGCGCCCGGGTGGTCGGTACGAGGCGGCGGGATCGTGCTTTGTGAGCCGCGGACGGCGTCCCGGACTCCCTCGTCGGGTCCTCGTTCCGCTCGACGCCCCGCGCCGCAACGGACGACCGGGGATCGACTCGGTCGGCGATCCCCGGCGCTGGGCAGCCTATGACGCCCGCGCGGCGGTCGGACGGACTTTTTGGGCGAGGATCGCCGGACCGGGAGCGCGGGCCTCGATCAGAGCTCGAGCGGGTCCCCGAAGGGCGTGATCCGGCCGTCGCGGTACCACGCCGCGCGGTACCGATACCCGACCCCGACGTCCGCGAAACGCACGACGGAAGGGCCCGCCTTGGGATCGACGGGCGCGCCGGCGACGGGGACCGGGCCGTCCGGGCCCTCGACGCACAGGAAGACCGCCCGGTCGCCGGGTCCCGGCGCGACGGGCACGTCGAGCGCGGCGACGGCCCCGTACAGCGCGGTGACGTCCAGGCGGTTCGGCGAGTCGAGGGCGAGCGGCAACGCCGTGCCGAGCGGGACCCGCGCGGCCAGCGACGACGGCCGGCCGCCGTAGGTCTCGCGGTAGACCTTGGGCGCGGGCGGCGCGTCCGGTGCGACGCCCTCGCCCGCGGCGTCCAGCGCGGTGATCCAGCGGGCGGCGCGCCCTTCGATCGTGAGCGGCGCGCAGTCGATCGCGCAGGGGATCGCGTTCGCGCGCAGCGCGTAGGCCGCCAGGTTCGCGCGGTCCGACCGGCTGCCGACGCCGCGCTTGCGCATCTGCGCGAAGCTTTGCTGGTTCGGCGTGAGCTCGTAGCGCTCGTCGTGCGCGAGCCACTTCGGCAGGTCGTCCAGCACGAGGCGGGCGGCCTCGGCCATGTCCTGCGGGTCCTCCATGCGTCGCGTCAGGTCGGCCCACTGCTGCATGCACTCGCCGCGCCACGACGAGGTCGGCTCGACGCCGACGCGGTGCGGCAGGATCCACGCGTGCACGACCTCCGGGGAGAGCTGTGCCGCCCACGGCCGCTCCCGGAGCGCGGCGAAGGTGTCCTCGACGTTGGGGATCAGGTACTCCGCCAGGATCGTGTCGACGTCGCGCACGAAGCGGGTGCGCGCGACGTGCACGGCGGGCTCGCGCTCGCGCAGGCCGGCGAGGTCCGCGCGCGCGGACGCCGCGTCGGGGAAGCGCAGCGCGTCGAAGCCTGTCGAGCGCCCCGCCGCGTCGATCCACTCGTACCGCGCGGTGCCGACCGTCGACATGTTCGCGACCAGCGCGCGCGCCGCCGCCAGCTGCGGCTTGCGGTGCTCGCCGATGCGGTAGTGGCCCAGCAGCATCTCCAGCTCCGGGCGGTTGTCGGACGCGAGCAGCAGGCTCTCGGTGACCTCCTCGGACGAGCCGACGCTGCAGGCCGCGAGCAGGAGGACGGGGGCGAGGCGGAGGAGTCGGCGCATGGGGGAGGCGGGTCCGGCGAGGGGCGTCGAGGGCGCCGCACGGTGCGGCGTTGCCGCGCAGCCTCGCGCGGTGTCGCACGGTGTCGCGAGCTGCGGCGGGCCGCATTGTGCCCCCTCCGCCGGCGAGGTCCACAGCGTCGCGTGCGCGCCGCGGCGGCGAGGTCGCTTCGCCGTGCGGACCCGCACAGGGACGCGACCGCGGATCGACGCGCCGCGACCCTCGATCAAAAATCCGGAACGACCTTCGTCACCGGTCGGGGTGAAGCGTCTACCCCTCGCAGACTCCTGGTGGAGGCGGCGTGAGGTGAGGCCAAGCACCGAACCGTCGCTCTCTTCAGAGGCGCGCGCAGGCT
>JAUHYB010000344.1 GCA_030426745.1 bacterium | reverse complement strand
CGCCGCTCGTGTTGCTGCTGCGCGGCATGACGAAGGTCGTCGAGCGCCTGTTCGGCGTGGTGGGGGACCGCCACGCGAGCGGGCCGGGCCGCGCGCACCTCCTGTCGGTGCTCGACGAGGGCGCGGGGTCGGGCGGGTGGACGCCGCAGGCGGTCGAGCTGGCGCGCAACGCGCTGGCGCTGCGCTCGATGCCGGTGCGCGGGGCGATGATCCCCTGGGCGGAGGTCGAGCGGCTCGACCTCGACGGCGCGGGCGCGGGCGCGGCGGACGGCGACCCGGCGCTGCGCCGGGCGGTGGAGCGCTCGGACCACACGCGCCTGCCGGCGACGCGCGACGGGGCCGTCGCGGGCTACGTCCACCAGCTCGAGGTCCTGTCCGACGCCGAGCCCCGCCCGATCGCCGACTACCTGCGCGCCGTGCCGCACCTCGAGCCGGACCTCTCGGTCCACCGGGCCCTGGTGCGGCTGCGCATCTCGGGCGGCCGCCTGGCGATCGTCGGCCCGCCGGAGGCCCCGGTCGGGCTCGTCACCCTGAAGGACCTCCTCGAGGAGATCTCCGGCGACCTCGGCGACTGGTAGGGGGGGCGCGCGCCGGAATTCGGGCCTTGGTCGCAACCGACCGGGGCCGTTAGGATATCGGCCCCCACGGGCGACCCGCCCGCGCGGCGCCCTCCCCCGGCGACGCACCCCTCACCGAGGTCCGCGCTCTCCCGAGCCGGTCCGCCGCGTCCCCGCGCACCCCATGACGACGTCCCACCCCGACACCGCGCCCGCCCCGGGCTCCGCACGCAACGGCATGCTGCTCGTCGCCGGGAGCCTGCTCGCGCTCTTCGGCCTCGCCAACGAGCCGTCCGCGCAGGACGGCCCCGCCGCGCCGCAGACCGAGGTGTTGCCGATCGGCGGCTACGCGACCGCCGACTCGAACAACCGCATGATCGCGGTGACCGGCATCGACATCACGGGCGCGTCGATCCTGTACCTGGTCGACACCCAGAACCCGCACATCGCCGTCTACCAGGCGTCGGGCGGTTCGGGCAGCACGCAGGGCGTCAAGCTCGTCGGCGCGCGCCGCATCGACCTCGACCTGATGCTCGACGGCTTCAACGACAAGTCCGAGTACAAGTACAAGGACCTCGAGAAACAGTTCGAGGGCCTGCCGGCCGGCGATCCCCGCTGACCCGGCGCTGCGACCGCAACGATCCGCGTCGCCGTCCCCCGGCGCGCACCCCCCTCACTCCATCCCCACCCCCGAAGAGGAACCCCACGTGGCTGACGAGTACTACAGCTTCGAAGAGGCCCTGGACGAGCTCCGGCTCAAGGAAGAAGAGCTCAAGCGTCTGGTGTCGGAGGGCGAGATCCGCGCCTTCCGCGAGGGCGAGACGATGAAGCTGCGCCAGTCCGACGTGAAGGCGCTGCGCGACGAGCTCTCCGGCGGCGAAGTCGTCGACCTGGGCGGCGTCGAGGAAGAGCTCGTCTTCGAGGACGAGGACCTCGGCGAGGCCGGCATGGCGACCGAGGAGATCTCGACCGCCGACACCATCATCGACGACGACGTCGAGGACGTCGGTGAGATCGACCTGGACGACGACGAGGACGAGGTCATCGAGACGGCCGCCCCCGTCCGCCGCGCCGGGCCCCGCGCCGCCGCGGCCGAGGAGGAAGAGGTCGAGGGCGCCGGCATCAAGTTCGCGCTGATCGCGACCTCGCTGGTCCTGCTGCTCGGCATCCCGGTCGCCTACTCGCTGGCCACCGGCACCATGGGCGACCTGGCCAAGCCGCTCGCCGACATGTTCAAGCAGTAGCGCCCACCCACGCGAACACGCACCGACGGGGCCCTCGACGCGACGCGTCGGGGGCCCCGTCGCGTGCCGCGCGCGCCGCGGCGCGAACGCGCGAATTCGTCGCGACAGCGGCTTTGAGTCGCCTCTTTCGCATCGGTAGACTCGCCTTCGTTCCGGCGCGCGAGGCCTTCGCGCGCCGTCCACCCGGGGCGACGGTCGAGCGCGACTCGACGAGCCCCGACGTCCGGGGCCCCGACGGGCCCGACCACCGAGGGGATGCACGTCCGCTCCGCCGCGCGCGCCGCGACGGGAGGGACGCGGAACCCGCGTCCGCGCGCGCCGCGGCGGGGGACCGCGGTCGAGCGTTCCCTCGGACCACCACCGAAACGCGCGCCATGACCCGAATCCACCGCTCCGCCAGCCTGGCCCTCGCCGCCGGTGCCCTCCTCCTGTCCTCCTGCGTCAGCCAGCAGGAGTACGACAAGGCCCTCGAACAGGCCGACTACTACCAGACCGAGATGCACGAGCTGCAGCGCGCCAACGGGCGGCTCGCGCGCCAGAACCAGGAGCTGATGGAGGGGCAGGGCGGCACGCCGGTCGACGCGTCCTTCATCGACGAGATGAGCGCGCGCTACGCCGACATGCAGGCGCAGCTCGCCAAGCTCTCGTCGCTGCCCGAAGGCACCCAGCGCATCGACCTCGCCGGCGGCGACTACGTGCTCGTCGTGCCCGACAGCATCGTGTTCGCCTCGGGCTCCTCGGAGCTCTCGCCCGACGGTCAGGACGAGATCCTGCGCCTCGCCGCCGAGATCAACGCCGCGCCGCACGGGCGCATCTGGGTCCGCGGGCACACCGACAGCGACAAGGTCGTGAAGCCCTCGACGCTGCAGCGCTTCCCGCACGGCAACCTGCAGCTCTCGACGGCGCGCGCCGTCGAGGTCGCGGCCTACCTGATCGAGCAGGGCGGCGTGGTCGAGGCCGACGTGGCCGTCGTGGGCTTCGGCCCGCACGAGCCGCTGAAGCCGAACGACAGCGCCGACAACAAGCGGATGAACCGCCGCGTCGAGATCTACGTCGCCGCCGACTGAGCGACGACCCTCGCCCCGGACCGCAACCCGACGCGCGTCGTGACGAACCCGCCGCGCGTCGGAGTGACCGCACCGCGCCCCGCCGCTCCCACTGCGCCGCCCACCGCGCCACGTACCGCGCCGCGCCTCGCGGTCGTCGCCGTCTGTTGCGCGCTGGCCCTCGGGTCCGCGAGCGGCTGCGGCGGCGCGGGCATGGACGAGGCGCGGCTCGCCCGCCTCGAGCGCCTCGCGTTCCTCCCGCCCGGTCCGTGCACGCTGCCGCTCGCGCCGGGCGGCGGGCTCGACTGTTCGACGTCGCGCGCGCTGCTCGTCGACCGGTACGAGGTCACCTGGAGCGAGTGGGATCCCTTCCGTGAGGCCGAGGGCCTGCCGGAGCCGCCCGCCGGCGCGCTCGCCGCGCGGGATCCGCGTCGCCCCGCGGTGTGGCTGGACCTGGACGCGGCGCAGCGCTTCGCCGCCGCGGAAGGCATGCGGCTGCCGACGGCGCGCGAGTGGTTGCGCGTCGCGGCGGGCACGCGCGCGCAGCGCTGGCCCTGGAGCTCGCAGGACGCGGAGAGCGTGACGAACACGCTCGAGCTGGGCCTCGCGCGCACGACCGACGCCGGCACCTTCTCGATGGGCGCGACGCCCAGCGGCGTGCACGACCTGCTCGGCAACGCGCGCGAGTGGGCGGTGGGCGACCTCGGTCCGCTGCAGGACCGCCGCGACTGGCCGTGGGCGATGGGAGGCAGCTACCTCGAGCACAAGCGGCCGATCTACCAGCTGGGCCGCAACGAGGGCCTGCTGGTCAGCGGCGAGCAGGTGCACCGCGAGCAGCGCTCGATCGACCTCGGACTGCGCCTGGTCGCGGACGCCGAGGACTACCTGTCGGCGCTGGGCGACGCGGCGCCG
>JAUHYB010000343.1 GCA_030426745.1 bacterium | reverse complement strand
CAGCAGCGGGCCGATGCGCTTGTGCGCCTGCACCGCGCCGAGGCTGACCAGCAGGAAGGCGTCGGCGTAGTGCGGCGGCAGCCCGGCGGCCAGGCGCGCGACGCGGCGGTCGTCGTCCGCCCACCGCTGCTCCGCGCCGTGGTGCACTACGCCGATCGGCGTCGGCGCGTTGCGGTCCGCGCGGATCTTGTCCGCCATCCACTCGTTGTGCACGAGGAAGGCGTCCGCCTCGCGCACGACGCTGCGGTTCAGCGGCAGCTCGAAGCGCGCGGCGGACAGGCCCGCCTCGCCGACCGGCGCGTGCTCCGCCAGGCGCAGGTCCTCCCAGCGCTCGCCGCGCTGCACGCGCAAGCGCCGCAGGAACGCGCCCAGCCGCCGCGTGTCGCCGTTCGCGTGTTGCTCCGGCGTCGGCTCGATGCCCTTCACGCGCAGCTCGAGCACCGCCTCCGCGCCGGCGCGCGCGGGCAACAGGTGCGCGCCGTCGAAGGGCCCGCGAAGCTCGTCGAGCGGTCCGCCCTGGTGCAGCTCGAGCGTCCGACCGGCGGGCAGCGCCAGGTCGAGCTCCAGCGCGTCCGGCGTCGGCGCGCCCAGCGCGATCTGCGCGCGGTCCGCGCACCAGCGCCCGTCGGGTTCGGCGTCGTGCCACCCGCCGCCCAGCGTCGGCAGCGGCCCGGGCTCGATCGGCCGCACGCCGCGTCGCGCCGCGCGCAGGCGACGCCACTGCGCCAGGCCGCCTTCGCGGATCGCGACGCGCGCCGCGCGCCAGCCGCCGCGCTCCAGCCGCGGCCACGCGGCGAGCGCCAGGTCGAACAGCACCCAGTCGTGCAACACGACCGTCCCGCCGACCTCGCGGATCATGCGCGCCATGAACGCGTGCTGGCGCTCGTTGCCGAGCTGGTACAGCACCTGGTCGTAGTCGCGCGGGCGCAGGTCGCGCACGCCGCGCGCCTCCTCGTCCGCCTCCTCGCGGCCGTCCTCGACGTAGAGGTCCACCTGCGCCGACTCGCGCAGGTACGGCAACAGGTGACGCGTGTAGTCGCCGATCCCCGAACGCGCGTTCGCGGGGGTCGTGATCAGCGCGATCTTCACGGGGCGACGCGCGGGCGGCTCAGGCCGTGAGGATCTCGACGCCGTCCTCGGTGATCACCATCGAGTGCTCGGTCTGCGCGACCATCACGCCCTCGCGCTCGACGAGCGGCGGGTAGCGCATCAGCGAGCCCTGGCGCGCGAGCTTGGCGAAGGTGTCCTCGACGGCGTCGCGGTCCATGTGGTTGAAGTAGCGCCGCGCGATCGGCAGGCCGCGCCACGACTCGATCTCCTTCAACACGTCGCGGTCCAGCGCCTTCGCCTTGCGCGGCGGGCGGACCATCATGAAGACCTCGGACTTGCCGCGCTCGGTGATGAAGCCCTCGCCGGTGCAGGCGAAGGGCTCGATCGCGCAGACGGTGCCGGCCTTCAACACGCCGCCGCCGCGCTCGCCGTAGTTCGGGATCTGCGGGGCGGTGTGGACCTTCCAGCGCTGCAGGCCGTGGCCGGTCAGGTTGCGCACCGGCTCGAAGCCCGCGCCGGTGATCGTGCGCTCGATCGCGGCGCCGACCTGGCCGACGGGGACGCCGACGCCGACGGTCGCGATCGCGGCGGCCAGCGCGTCCGACGAGGCCTTGATCAGGGGCTTCCAGCGCCCGTCGTCCGACAGGTCGACGGTGATCGCCGTGTCGGCGATGTAGCCGTCGACGTGGACGCCGATGTCGACCTTGACGCAGTCGCCCTCCTCGTAGGCCTGGTCGTCCTCCGGCGAGGAGCAGTAGTGCGCCGCGACGTGGTTGCGGCTGGACTGCGCGGGGAAGCCGGGGCGCGCGCCGCGCTCGGCGATCAGCGCCTCGACCCCCTCGAGGACCGAGCGGATCGTGGCGCCGGGGCGGATGTGTTCGATGGCCCAGGAGCGGCACTCGGACGCGATGCGTCCGGCGCGGCGGTAGTTCTCCAGGGCGGTGTCGTCGAGCGTCTGGATCATGAAGCCGACATCTTAGGAGATCGGCGCGCGGCCCACAGGCGGGAAGGGCCGCCATTCGGGCGCGGACGCCCGGCGAGCGGCTCGCGCGCGCGGCCCGCGGCGGTCGATAGAGCGCACATGCGACGCCTCGCGCCCCTCCTCCTCGCCGGCTGCCTCGCGGCCTGCGTGACCGAGTCGCTGGACCGCCCGGTCGGGCTCGACCAGTCCGCGCCGACGCTCTCGCGCGCGGTCGAGGCCTGGGAGGTCGTCGAGGCGGGCCGCGTCGTCGGGACGGTGGTCGTGTTCGAGGTCCAGGGGACCGGCGAGCGCTTCTTCCAGGTCCGCAATCCGCACCAGCAGGAGCTGGGGATGGTCGACGCGGAGGGCCGCTGGTGGCGGTACGCGCCGGCCTCGCCGGAGCCCGAGTGGCTCGGCACCGGCACGGTGCGCGACGGGGTCTGCCTGCTGCTCGGGGCCGCGCCGGACGCGCCCTTCTACGACGTGCCGATCGCGACCCTGCGGGCCGAGGCGGACGTGCGGGCGGCGAGCGCGTCCCAGAACTGAGCGCGGCGCTCCGCGGGGCCGCCGCGGCGGTTCCGCGCCCCCGGATCGGCCTCCGCGACCCTCCCTCGGGACGGCGCGCGACCCGCCGGCGGACCGCCCGGCAGGAAAGCGCTTCCACCCCGCCCCCGGGCCCGGCCCAGCTTCGGAAGCGGGGTGCCCCACGGAGGGGAAAGGCTCAATCCACGGCCGGGATCGCTCGAAGAAGTGGTGCGCGCGGGTCCGGGTCCCGCGCACTTCCCCTCCCCAACCGAGTTCCGAAGATGATCAAGCTCGAAGCCGGCGAACGGATCGGCGCCTACCGCGTGGTCGAGTTCCTCGCCCGTGGTGGGTTCGCCCTGGTCTACCTCGCCGAGGACGGCGACGGACGCAAGGTCGCGCTGAAGGTCGGCGATGTCGCCGGCGGCGGCCGTTACGTGACGCGCTTCCTCGAGATCACCGGTGAGCGTCGCCCCGAGGGCGTCAGCCCCGACGAGACGCCGGCCGAGGCCGTCTTCTTCCGCCAGGACGGCGTGCGCATCGACTTCCTCGACGTGCACGAGATCGACGACCTGATCCGCAGCGAGCACCAAGTGCTGTCGCGCGCCAAGAGCACCAACCTCGTGAAGGTGCACGACTGCTTCGAGCACGACGGTCGGCCGATCGTCGCGTACGAGTACGCGCGCGGGAAGACGCTGCGCGAGAAGATCCGGGCGCTGGAAGGCATCCGCCTGAACTGGTTCCTGACCATCGTCCGCGCGCTGCAGCGCCTGCAGAAGGCCGAGCAGCTCGCCTACCACGGCGACCTGAAGCCCGAGAACATCGTGATCAAGCCGTCGGGCTCGGTCGTCATGCTCGACCCGGCGATGCGCATGGACGAGCGCGGCATCATCACCACGACGCCGCACTACAACCCGCTGCTGCTCCGCGACAGCAAGGCCGACGTGATGGGGATCGGCATCATGCTGTACGAGATCCTCACCGGCGTGCTGCCGTTCGACGAGGTGCCGTGGCAGTTCGCGGGCCGCGAACAGGGCGGCGAGGTCGAGCGCCTCAGCCTGCAGTACTTCCTGAGCTACCCGCCGCCGAAGGAGCTGAACCCGAACACGCCCGAGGCCCTGGCGAAGATCGTCTACAAGTGCCTGACGGTCGCCGAGTACGGGCTGCCCGAGCTCGAGCAGGACCTGGTCGAGTTCCTGCGCAAGGAGTAGCGCTCCGCGCGAGCGCTCGATCGGGGAC
>JAUHYB010000342.1 GCA_030426745.1 bacterium | reverse complement strand
CGCCGTCGCGAGCAGCGCGGACAGCGTCACCGCCAGGATCTTCCCCTGGTGCACGGCGAGGCGCGGCACGGGCAACAACATCGTCGTCTCCGACGTGCCGCGCTCGCGCTCGCCCGCCGTCAGGTCGACGGCCGGGAAGAACGCGCCCATCACGGCCATGATCACGAGCAGCATGGGCAGGAGGAACGACAGCAGGTACGCGCCCTTGTCCTCCGCCGGCGCGACGTCACGCTCGTCCACGTCGACCGGGTCGAGCGCGCGCGGGTCGGCGCCGAGCTCCTCGGCCTTGCGCTCGCGCCGCTCGGCGGTGAGGCGCTCGAGTCGCCCGGCGATGCGCTCGTGCGCCAGCGCCGATCCGCCGTCCGTGCTGTCGTACGCCAGCCGCGCCGCGTCCGGGTCCGCGTACAGGATCGCGTCGAAGCCGTCCGGCTGGTCGATCATCGCGCGCTCGACGTCCTCGTCCGGCGGGGCGGGGATCGGCGTCAGCTCGACGCGCTGCAGCTTCGGCGCCTCGGGGTCGTCGGGGCGCTCCAGCACCTCGCGCAGGTCGTCGGTCGACGCGCCGCCGTCGACGATCGCCACGCTGACCGTCGTGTTCTGGCGCCGCGCTTCCATCACCGACGCGGCCTGGATCATGCACCAGAACAGGACCGGGTAGAGCGCGATGGGCAGGACGACGGCATACAGCGCCGTCTGGCGGTCGCGGAAGCTGGCGCGCAGCTCCTTGCCGGCCACCAGCAGCGTCGCGCGCAAGGTGGACGGGGGCGTTCCGGAGGGCTGCATGGGGGGCGTGCGCGGGGCGTCTGGGCGGGTCCGCGGAGCAGGAATGGACCGCCCCGGGCGCCCGGGGTCAAGGCCGAGCCCCGCGCGACCCGATAGGCGCCTTCATGGACGCCGAAGTGTCCCGCGACGAAGCGCGCGAGAGTGCGCTCATCGACCACGAGAGCCGCGCGGCTCGCGTGGATGTCGCGAAAGACTCGGCGCCCCACGACATCCACCGGACGACGTCGGTCCGCGGCGAAACCGCGGACCTCGGGACGGCGGAAACCGCCGCTCCGCGTCTCTCCGGTCCTCCCGTCGCCTGGCCCGAGTCGCGCCACGCGCGCTTCGCCGTGAGCGAGCGCGACGCCGGCGCGCCCGAGCCGCTCACGGCCGGCGCGCTGCGCGCCCGCGTGCGTCGCCGCCGCCGCGTGCGGAGCTGGTTGCGCACCCTGGTCGTGTGCGCCGCCGCCTACCTCGTCGTGTTCAACCTGTCCGTCGTGCGCGGGTCCTCGATGGCCCCGGGCATCCACGACGGCGACCGCATCCTCGTCGGCCAGTGGACGTACCTCCTGGGCGACGTCGAGCGCGGTGACGTGGTCGTGATGAGTTACCCGGTCGACCCGCGCCTCGACTACATCAAGCGCGTCATCGGCCTGCCCGGCGACCAGGTCCGCATGTCGGGCGGCGAGGTGTTCGTCAACGGCGAGCGCATCGACGAACCCTACGTCGACCAGGTCGAGGGCGCCGTCTCGTACTTCACGACCGTCCGTCCGGGGCACTACTTCGTGCTGGGCGACAACCGCCCGCACTCCTCGGACAGCCGGGAGTTCGGCCAGGTCCCGCGCGAGCTGTTGAAGGGCCGCGTGGACCTGCGCGTCTGGCCGCTGTCGCGCGCCGGCTTCGTGCGTTAGGGGGGGGATCTCCCGAGGGACGCGCGGGGTCGGCTCGCCGGCGGCGTTCCTCGTCCGTCGCGGCGCGCCCGGCGTGCCGCGGCGGTAGAGTGACGCCATGACCGAACGCGTCGTGTTGATCACCGGAGGCGTGCGCGGGCTGGGGCTGGCCGTCGCGCGGCGCATGGCGGCGGACGGCGACCGCGTGCACCTCGCGTACCGCTCGTCGCACGACCTGGCGCGCGAGCGCGAGGCCGAGTTCGAGGGGCGCGTGCACCGCGCGGACGTCACGGACCAGGACGAGGTGCGCGCGCTGTTCGCGCGGATCGCCGAGCGCGAGGGCCGGCTCGACGTGCTCGTGCACGCGGTGGGCGAGTACGTCGCGGCGCCGCTCACGGAGACCTCGCCCGCCGACTGGCGGCGCATGTGGTCGAGCAACGTGGAGTCGACCGTGCTCGTCGCCGACGCGGCGCGACCGCTGCTGCGCGCGAGCCGCGGGGCGCTGCTGGCGTTCGGCGTCGCCGGCCTCGAGGGGCTCGCGGCGCGGCGGCGCACCGCCGCCTACGCCGCGGCGAAGAGCGCGCTGCTGGTCTTCGTGCGCTCGTTCGCGCGCGAGGAGGCGCCGCACGGCGTGCGCGCGAACCTGCTGTCGCCGGGCGTCGTGCCGCACGACCACGCGGCCGCCGACGCCTTCGACGAGGCGCTGCGCGCGCGCATCCCGCTCGGCCGGACGGGGACGCCGGAGGAGGTCGCGGAGGCCGCGCGCTTCCTGTGCAGCGACGAGGCGCGCTACGTCACCGGCGTCGACCTGGCGGTCGCCGGCGGCTGGCTGGCGTGACGCGCGGACGCGACGTCCGATCCGGCGCTCGAATTCGCGCGTGATTCCCGAGAGCGGGACGGGCGCGCGCCCGGCGGGGCGAGGCGCTCGAGCGCGTCGGCGCGCCGCTGGAGCGGGTGAAGTCGCAATTGCGTTCGTAGCAATTCGCTTTGTCGAACGCGCCGCCGTGTCGGGGCGCATCGCGCGAACGGAGCGCGCGAACGGCCTCCATTCGCGGGATCTCGCGATCGGTCCGCGCGCGCGGCGCGCGGCGCCGTCGAGTTAGCGCGCGGTGGACGCGAGCAATCGGCGGGGGACCGCGACGCGTGTCGCGGCGGGGTCGCGCGGCGCATCGCCGCTCGCGCGCGCGGCGCCGACCGGACATTCCGACTTCGCACCGCGCGCCCATGATTCGGCGCATGCGCTTCTCTATGTTCGCTTCGACGGGGGGAGGCGCGCCCTCTCTCCCGCGAGTCGATGCGTCGCGCGACCCCCGGTCGCCCGCGACGCGTCACCACCGCCGCGCCGCGGCGACGAACCACCCGGGATCCCACCACCGATGATCAAGCTGACAGCCGGCCTCGCAGCGGCCTTGCTCTCCGCCTCCCTCGCTCCCCTCGCCTCCGCGCAGACGCCGTGCAACGGCGGACCGATCTGCGGCGCCTGCGACGGGGCCACGCTGATGCAGGTCCGTACCCGTCAGAAGGAAGTGCCGCCGTGGATCGGTCAGCCCAAGGTGCTGTCCTTCGACGCCTTCGACCCCTCCCTCGGCGAACTGGTCCAGACCGAGATCCGCTTCTTCCCCGAGGCGGACGTCTTGCTGCGAGTGGAGAACATCGACGACGAGCCGTGTCCCCAGGTCACCGTGAACCTGACGTCGGACATCATCATCGGGCTCGATCAACTCCCGAGCGTCTCCCAGATGCAGGCGCTGCCGTTCCAGGCGACCTTCAACAACCTGTCGGCGTACGACGGGACCCTCGACTTCGACGGGACGTCCGGCGCGATGCAACCGGACACGGGCGTGTTCCCGTCCAGCTTCTGCATCGATGACCCCCTGGAACTCGACGCGCTGACGGCGGCGATGGCGGGGGACCAGATCACCTTCTCCGCAGTGACCACGGACGGCGTCGGTGGAGCGACCGGCGGCTGCCTCGACATCATCGCCGGCTGGCGGATCGAGGTCGGGCTGCGCATCGAGGTCGTCTACACCTACTGCCCGAACGACCGCCCGATCCTCGGCGACGACAACGCGGAGACCTGCGAGGGCGTGCCGGTCGGCATCGACGTGCTCGCGAACGACG
>JAUHYB010000341.1 GCA_030426745.1 bacterium | reverse complement strand
ACTCCAGCGCCCAGCGCTCGCACGGCCACGCGCGGTCCGCGAAGTCGCCGGTCCACGCGCGCGCCGCGACCGCGCGCACGAGCGGTTCGTTCGCCAGCTCCCACGCGCGCGCGTCCGGCCGGTGCGTCACGTACACCGCCGACAGGCCGGCGTCGACGGCTTCGCGCACGACGCGCGGTTCGTCGGACGCGACGCGCGGCGCAGTGAGCGGGGCGGTGGCCGCGAAGAGGTGCAGCTCGTCCAGGCGCCGCGCGACCTCGGTCGCCGTGCCCGCGTCCGCGACGAACAGCCACGGTCCCGGCCCGTTCGTCGCGCCGGGGCCGCGCTCCCCGTCGAACCACTCGTCCAGCAGCTCGTCGAGCATCGGCACGCCCTCGCCGGCGTAGCGCTTCGAGAACCACGAGCCGGCGTCGAGGGCCGCGAGTTCGACGGGCGTGCGCTCGTCGAGCGCGCCGTCGCCGTCCGTCGTGCGGTCGACCCGCGCGTCGGCGAAGACGACCAGCTCGTCCGCCGCGCGCCGCACGTCGCAGACGAAGCCGTCCGCGCCCAGCTCGCGCGCGCGCCGCACGCCGGCCAGCGTGTTCTCGGGCGCGCGCCGCGGCGCGCCGCGGCGGCCGAGGATCCAGGGCGGCGCGTCGTTCGGCGCGAGGAAGTCGCTCGCCGCCCGCTCGCGATCCGTCCGCGCGGAGTTCGCCGGGGACATCGCCTCAGGCGAACTCGACCCAGGCCGACGCGCGCGGGACGGCGCGGCCGACGGCGCGCACGAGCTGTCCGCGCGCCTCCAGCTCTCGCTCGAGCTGCGTCGCGCGGTCCTCCGGCACGGCGATGAACAGGCCGCCCGAGGTCTCGGCGTCGAACACCAGCTTCGCGAGCGTCTCGTCGAGGCCGTCCGCGACGACGACGTCGCCCTCCAGCGCGGCGCGCCCGCGCGCGGCGCCGCCGGACAGGAAGCCGGCGCGCGCCAGCTCCAGCGCGCCGGGGAACAGCGGCAGCTCGGCCGCGTCGATGCGCAGCGTCACGCCGGACGCCGCCGCGATGTTCTTCGCGTGTCCCGCCAGGCCGAAGCCGGTGATGTCCGTCGCCGCGTGCACGCCGACCGCGTTCATCGCCTCGGCGGCCGCCGCGTTCAGCGTGGCCATCTGCACGGCGGCGGGCTCCATCTCGGCCCACGCGACCTTGCCGCGCTTCGCCGCCGTGGTCATCGTGCCCATGCCCAGCGGCTTGGTCAGGTACAGGACGTCGCCCGCGCGCGCGCCGGCGTTCGCCGACACCTTCGAGCGCTCGACGAAGCCCGTGATCGCGAACCCGAACTGCGCCTCGGTCGACTGCACCGTGTGGCCGCCGGCGACGACCGCGCCCGACTCCTTCACCTTGTCGAAGCCGCCGCGGAAGATCTCGTGGATCCACTCGTCGGGGAAGCCCTTCGGGAAGCCGGCGAGGTTCAGCGCCGTGTACGGACGGCCGCCCATGGCGTACACGTCCGACAGCGAGTTCGCCGCCGCGATCGCGCCGTAGAAGTACGGGTCGTCGACGACCGGCGGGAAGTAGTCGACGGTCTGGACGAGGGCCAGCGGCAGCTCCTCCGCCAGGCCCGCCGCGGTCCCGAGGGACACGACGCCGGCGTCGTCCACCGTGGTCGGACCGACCAGGAGACGTTCGTCCACCTCACCGATGACGCCGCGCAGCACCTGCGCGAGCTGCCCCTGGGGCATCTTGGCCGCTCAGCCGGCGCAGTCGGCGTAGTCGACCAGTCGTTTGTTCTGGTTCTGTTGCACGGGGCGCAGGATAGCCCCTGGAACGGGGGGGAACACCCCTCGCGCGAGGATCGGTACCCGGGGCTCGCCGAATCCGAACATGCGCACTAGCCTTCATTAAGGAGGCGGGCGTCGCGCGTCGGCGGCTCCTCCGACCAGAGCCAAGCCCCGGGACTTCCCTTCGGCCCTCGGGCCGACCCTCCCCTCGACCTCTCCGCGCACGACCGGGTGCGCGACTTCAGGAGACCCAGAACCATGACACGGAACCTCTTCCTTGGCTCCCTCGCGCTGGCGCTCGTCGGCGCGACGGCGAACGCGCAGGGCGCGGACCTGTGCGCCAACGCGCAGGCGATCGCCGGCTACGGCCAGTTCGCCTTCGACACGACGGCGGCGACGACGGACGGCCTCGCCGACCCGCTGTGCATGAACGCCAGTCAGGACAACATCTCCAACGACGTCTGGTGGGTCTGGACCGCCCCCGCGGACGCGACGGTGATCATCGACACCTGCGGGCAGACCGGCCTCGACACGCGCATCGCGGTCTACGGCGGCGGCCTGTGCGGCGGCACGATCCTCGGCTGCGACGACGACGGTTGCAGCGTCGGCTTCCAGAGCGAGCTCAGCTTCGTCGCGGTCGCCGGCCAGGACTACCTGATCCGCATCGGCGAGTACAGCCCGACCGGCGTCGGCGGGACGGGCACCTTCACCATCGGTGACGGCTCGCTCGTCATCATCGACACGCAGGTCAACCCGAACAACGGCAAGACCTACCACCTGCTCAGCGACTCCAGCTGGACCGTCGCGCAGGCGACCGCCGTCACCCTCGGCGGCAACCTCGCGATCATCAACGACCAGCTCGAGAACGACTGGATCGCGCAGACCTTCGGTCAACCGGGCGTGGAAGACCGACAGATCTGGATCGGCATGACGGACCAGGCGCAAGAAGGCACCTGGGTGTGGATCGACGGCACGCCCGTCGGCTACACGAACTGGGCGCCCAACGAGCCCAACGACGGCGCGGGCGGCGAGGACTACGGCATGATCGACTACCACAGCGCCACGGGCGAGTGGAACGACCTGGCCGACCTGCCCGCCGTCGGGTACTGGGGTCCGTGCTACGGCGTCGTCGAGGTCGGCAGCGGCGGCAACTCGATCTGCTCCGGCGACGGCACCTGGGACAACGGCGGCGGCCCCGTCGCCTGCCCCTGCGCGAACGAGTCGACCTCGGCCGACGAGGGCTGCCAGAACTCGCAGGGCCACGGCGCCCGCATCACGACGTCCGGCACGGTCATCCACGCCAACGACGACATCGCCTTCCACATCGACCAGGCGCGTCCGAACCAGCCCTCGATGCTGGTCCAGGGCGAGAACCTGATCGCGGTGCCCTTCCGCGACGGCCTGCTGTGCATGGGCAACCCGACCGAGCGCGTCGAGGTCGTCTTCCTGGACGTGAACGGCGAGGGCTCGACGAGCTCGTCGATCGTGACGAACGGCAACGTCCCCGGCCCCGGCGCCACGCGCTACTACCAGTTCTGGTACCGCGACCCGGCGATCTCGCCGTGCGGCTCGGGATCGAACTTCTCCGCGGGCGTCGCGATCCAGTACCTGTGACCCCGCCGCGTCCGCCGCGCCGCGCGCGCGACGGACGCCGGATTCGACGCGGGCGCGCTCCCACCCCGGGAGCGCGCCCGCGCTGCGTTCGGAAGCCCGCGCTGCGTTCGGAAGGAGGTTCGGTGCGGCGGGCGGCCGCCGTACACGGGCGTGCGCCCCCGTGGACGGGCCCCCAACGGCCCCGGGCCGCCCCGTGAGGGGCGCATGGGGCGAAGACCCGATTTTCATTCACGGCGACGCATCTACCCTTCGAACGAGCGGTCTCGACCCGCGCGCGCCGACCCCGCGCTGCATCCCGTCGCGACGGCCACTCCTTTCCATCCCACTCGCCGCCCTGTCCAAGGACGCCTCCATGCCCACTTCGCGATCCCTCCTGGCCGTGCTGATCGCGGTCGCCGCGGCCGCCTCCGCC
>JAUHYB010000340.1 GCA_030426745.1 bacterium | reverse complement strand
TCCAGGCTGGCCGTGAGCGCGTCGAAGTTGCCCGACTCCTCCGTCGTCGTGCCGAACTCGGTGAACGAGAAGTCGTAGTACGACCAGCGCAGGCCCGCGGTCAGCAGGAACGGGTCGAAGGCGAAGATCTCGTCCTGCAGGAACACGCCGAGCGCGGCGTACTCCGAGTCCGGCGCGAACTGACCGTCGCGCGGCGTGACGACGCCGGTGCCCAGGTCGCGGTCGGTGCGCGTCGAGTCGACGTCGTCGTAGTTGAAGTCGACGCCGAAGGTGAACAGCTGGTGGTCCCCCACCGCCTTGCGCCAGTCGGCGCCCAGCCCGATCGTGTCGACCTCGTCGACCTCCTCGCGGAAGGTCGTCGACCCCGTCGACTGTCGGCGGCGCTCCTCCGTGTACTGGCGGAACGACAGGCGCGTCTGGAACTGGTCGAAGAAGCCGTTCTCGGCCGTGTCGGTGTACGACAGCATCGTGCCGCGGCGGTCCTGCAGCGCGAAGTGCCAGACCTCCGAGTTCGGCACCGTCTGGCCGTATCCGACGATCAAGCGGTCGGTGCGCGGCACGTCGAAGTCGCGGTTCATGCGCGAGGTGATGCGCAGCACGCGACCCGGCTCGATCATCTGGTCCCAGGAACCGAAGGCCGAGAAGCGGTCGTAGCCGGTGAACGGCACCTCGCCGCTGCCGGACTCGAGGTCGTCGAACACGCCGCCGCCGACGATGCCGAGCAAGCCGGTGCGCTCCGACACGTAGTCGACGCCGAGCGCGCCGCGGCCGCCCATGTAGGCGGTGTTGCCCTGCGCCTCGAAGAAGCCGCCCATGCCCTTGTCCGAGCCCGGGCCGGTCACGCCGGCGGGCAGCGCGCGCTTGGTCCAGATCAAGATCACGCCGCCGATCGCGTCGCTGCCGTACAGCACCGAGCCCGGGCCGCGGTAGATCTCGACGCGGTCGACGATCGCGGGATCGATCGTGTTCAGGCTCTGGTTCGGGCCGAAGCGCGTCGTCGAGTCGTTCAGACGCACGCCGTCGACCACGATCAGGATCTGGTTGCCCATCAGGCCGCGGATCACGGGCGCGCCGCCGCCGAGGTTCGTCTCCTGCACCCACAGGTCGCCGGCGCGACCGATCATCTCGGGCAGGGACCGCATGCCGGTGCGCCGCAGGTCCTCCGCGGTGAGCACCGTGTGGCGGGCGGAGCTGGTGGTGGCGGCGAGCTCCGAGCGCGGAGCGGTCACGTAGACGTCGGGGAGCGGCGTCTCCTGGGGCGGAGGCGTGGGGATGAACATCGGCGAGGGGGCGGGGGGGTCCGAGGGCGGTGGAAGTCGCGCGGCGCTCGACGCGTCGAGCCCGCGGACGCCCCGGAACGCCGGGAGGACGATCGGGTTCACGCCGCGCGGCGGAAAGGGCGCGCTCGTCGACCGCGAGCGCCGCTAGTGGCCGATCAGGTCGGCGATCAGCGCCCCGGGCAACATCGCCAGGTAGAACAGGAGCAGCAGCAGCCCGAAGAACAGTTGGGGCCGGATCACGAACAGGACCGGCAGCCCGATGCCGCCCAGGAAGAGCGTCCACAGCACGACGTCGCCCACGCGCTCGAGCCGGCGGCGCCGCTTCGCCGCGCGCGCGCTCGCCCCCTCTTCGCCGTCGCGGATCGCGCGCGTCATGCGGCCAGTCTAGCCGCCGGGGCGGTCCCCGCCACTCCGGCGAGGAGGCCGGCGCGGCGCTCCTCGCGCGCCGCGGGCGAGTCTTCCCGGCCCCGCAGGCGAGCCTTCCAGGAGCCGCCGGCGAGCGCTCCCGAGGCCTCGGGCAAGGAAGCGGCGCCCGCGGCTCGGTCGAGCCGGCGGGCGCCGTGTACTGGAGCGGCTGAAGAGATTCGAACTCTCGACATCAACCTTGGCAAGGTTGCGCTCTACCACTGAGCTACAGCCGCATGCCCCGTTCGGGGGTGGCGAATCATAGCGTTCGGAGGCGGCGAGGCAAGTCCCTCGCCGGATTCATCGCGACTGCCGGATGCGCTGGGCCACCCAGTCCCCCGCCTCGCGGGCGGCCTGGACCGGGTTGCGGCCGCGCGCCAGGCCGGCGGCGAGGGCGCTCGCGGCGCGGCAGCCGGACCCGCGAATGCCCGGGCCGGGCTCGCGGCGGCGCTCGATCCAGCGGGCGCCGTCGGCGCGGGAGCACCACAGGTCGCGCAGCGGGTCCTCCGCGCCGTGGCCGCCGGTCAGCCAGACCGCGGCGGCGCCGCGGGCCAGCAGCGCGCGGGCGGCGTCCTCGCGGGCGGCGAGGTCCTCGGCCAGCGCGGCCTCGCTCGCGCCGTCGCCGACCAGGAGCGCCGCCTCGGCCAGGTTGGGGGTCAGGTAGGGCGCGAGCGCCGGCAGGCCCTCGACCAGCGCCGCGACGCCCGCGTCGTCCAGGAACCGCCCGCCCGCCGACGGACCGATCACCGGGTCGAGCACGACCGGCACGCCGGGGGCGCCCTGTCGCAGGCGCAGGGCCGCGCGCACGGCGTCGGCGCCCGGCAGCAGGCCGAACTTGATCGCGTGCACGCCCTCCTCGAGCGCGGCGCGCGCCTCGCGCTCCCACTCGTCCACCGGCCGCGCGCCGAGCTCGACCAGGCCGCCGTCGTCCTGCACGGTCTCCGCCGTGCACACGAGGGCGCCGCGGATGCCGAACGCGTCGAGCGCCTCGGCGTCGGCGTCGAGTCCCGCCCCACCGCTGGAGTCGCGGCCGGCGACGACGAGCACGCGCAGGGACGACATCGTCAGGCGAGCGGCTTGCCCTCGGACGGCAGTTCGCCCTCGGACGTCCCCAGGATCGCGATCGCGTTCTGACGCAGCTGACGCTCGACCTGCGCGATCGTCGACTCGCCGTGGTCCTCGAGCGGGATGCGCGCGCCGGCGATGTGGCCGTGCCCGCCGAACGAGCCCTGCTCGCCCAGCACGCGCGCCATCAGCGGGTAGGCGTTGCCGAACGCGTAGTCCGTGCGCAGCGAGAGGACGTACTCGCCCTCCTCCTCGCACGCGCCGCCGACGACGACCCACGACGCGCCCTTCATGCGCAGGAAGAAGTCCGCCATCTCCGCGACGAACTCGGGGTGACCGACCTCGCCGAGCAGCGCCAGCACGAGCGGCCCGTGCTGGCGCGCGGTGGACAGCGCCTTCGACAGCTCGCGGTAGTACTCGCGCGGAAGCGGCGGGTGCGCGATCTCCGCGATCTTCCCGCGGTCCGCGGCGCGGAAGCAGGTGTAGTACGCCTCCTCGTCCAGCGGGCTGGCGTTGCGCGACAGGTCCGCGGTGTCGTAGCGCACGCCGCAGAACAGCGCCGTCGCCACGATCGACTCCATCGCGAGCCCGCTGTCGCGCAGGTACTCGTAGACGACCGACGCCGTCGCGCCCGCGCCCAGCCGCACGTCGCGGTGCGGCACTTCGAGCCCGCCCGCGTTCTCGCCCTGCGGCGGCACGTGGTGGTCGAAGACCGCCAGCACGGGGATGTGGTTCGGGATGACCGTGTGGCCGAACTCCGGCTGCGTGTCGACCAGCACGGCGCCGAAGAAGTCCTCCGCGGCCAGCTCGTCGTAGGTGCGCGACTCGAGGCCCAGCACCTTGACCATCGCCTGGTTCTCCGCGCGGTAGATGCGACCGATCGTCGCGACCTCGCACGGGATGCCGAAGCCCTGCTCGCACAGCGCGCGCATCCCCTCGCAGGATCCGATCGCGTCCGGGTCGGGCCCGCGGTGCGTCAGGATCAGCAGGCGGTCGCCGCGGTCCGTCGCGGCCGCGCGGGCGGCGCGCA
>JAUHYB010000339.1 GCA_030426745.1 bacterium | reverse complement strand
CGTCGCGCGAGATGCAGGACACCTTCTACTGCGACGACGCGCACACGCTGGTGATGCGCACGCAGACCTCGCCGGTGCAGATCCGGACGATGCAGCGCTTGAAGCCGCCGTTCCGCGTCATCGCGCCGGGCCGCGTGTTCCGCAACGAGGAACAGGACGCGACGCACGAGCACACCTTCCACCAGGTCGAGGGCCTGGTCGTCGGCGAGGACATCGCGGTCGGCCACTTGATCGGCACGCTGAAGGGCTTCCTGCGCGAGTACTTCGGGCGGCGCCTCGACGTGCGCCTGCGCCCCGGCTACTTCCCGTTCGTCGAGCCGGGTTACGAGCTCGACATCCGTTGCCCGTTCTGCGAGGACGGCTGCCGCGTGTGCAAGCACACCACCTGGGTCGAGTTCTGCGGCTCCGGCATGGTGCACCCCAACGTGTTGCGCGCCGGCGGCGTGGACCCGGAGAGGTACACGGGCTTCGCGTTCGGCTTCGGCCTGGACCGCCTGGTGATGCTGCGCCACTCGATCGACGACATCCGCCACTTCATGGGCGGCGACCTGCGCTTCCTCGAGCAGTTCTAGGAGCACCGACGATGAACATCTCCTACCGCTGGCTCGCGCGCCACGTCGACCTCACGGACATCACGCCCCAAGACCTGGCGCAGACGCTGTCGATCTGCACCGCGGAGGTCGAGGGCGTCGAGCGCTGGGCGCCGCACCTCTCCGACGTCGTCGTCGGTCACGTCGTGTCGCGCGAGAAGCACCCCGACGCCGACAAGCTGTCGCTCTGCAAGGTGGACGTGGGCGGCGACGAACACCTGCAGATCGTCTGCGGCGCGCCGAACGTGCGCGCGGACCTGAGGGTCGCAGTGGCAACCGTCGGCACGGTGCTGCCCGGCGACTTCAAGATCAAGAAGAGCAAGATCCGCGGCGTCGAGAGCGTCGGCATGATCTGCTCGGTGCGCGAGCTGGAGCTCGGCGACGACCACGACGGCATCTGGGAGCTCGACACGGACGCCGCGGTCGGCACGCCCGTGGCCGAGGCGCTCGGCCTGGAGGACTGGGTGCTGGAGATCGACAACAAGTCGATCACGCACCGCCCCGACCTGTGGGGGCACCGCGGCATCGCGCGCGAGGTCGCGGCGATCTACGGCGCGCGCATGACGCCGCTCGACCTGTCGCTGCCCGAGACCGGCGGCGGCGCGGGCGTGCCGGTGCGCATCGACGACGCGGCGTGCTCGCGCTACCTGGCGCTGGAGATCGACGGCGTCGCCGTCACGAAGTCCCCGCAGTGGATGCAGCACTTGCTGCTCGCCGTCGGTCAGCGCCCGCTCGACCTGCTCGTCGACCTGTCGAACTTCGTGATGCTCGACCTCGGGCAGCCGAACCACCTGTTCGACCGCAACCAGATCGCGGACGGCGGCATCGTCGTGCGCATGGCGAAGGCCGGCGAGTCGATGACGACCCTCGACGGCGAGGAGCGCGAGCTGGGCGCCGAGGACCTCCTGATCTGCTCCGGCGACGAGCCGGTCGCGCTCGCGGGCGTGATGGGCGGCGAGGGGTCCAAGGTCGCGCCGGACACGACCAGGCTCCTGCTGGAGGTCGCGACCTTCCACCCGACGGTGATCCGCCGCACGGCGGCGCGCCTGGGCCTGCGCACGGACTCCTCCGCGCGCTTCGAGAAGACGCTGGACCCGAACCTGACCGTGCAGGCGGCCGCGCACCTCGTACGCCTCCTGCGCGAGCTGCAGCCCGACGTCGCGCTGCCGAGCGCGCTGACCGACGTCGGCGATTGGACCGACCCGGCGCGCGACGTGGACCTCGACACGGACCGCCTGCGCCGCGTGCTGGGCATCGACATCGACGACAAGGGGGTCACCTCGATCCTGGAGAGCCTGGGCTTCGGCGTCACGAAGTCCGGCGGCGCGCTGCGCGTGCGCGTCCCGTCGTTCCGCGCGACGAAGGACGTGTCGATCGAGGAGGACCTCTTCGAGGAGGTCGCGCGCATCCACGGCCTGACCGAGATCCCCGAGCGCACGCTCTTCGGCGAGGTCTTGCCGCCGCCGCGCGACCGCCGCCGCGAGCTGGTGCGCGCGATGCAGGACCGCCTGTCGGGCGGCGCGCGCTTCCACGAGGCGCTCACCTACTCGTTCCTGTCGGACGACCTCGCGAAGAAGCTGGGCGTCGCCGGCGAGCCGTACGTGCGCGTCGTGAACCCGGTCGCCGAGGGCGAGGATCGCGTGCGTCGCGAGATCGTCCCCAGCCTGCTGGGCCTGGTCGAGAAGAACCGCCGCAACCGCGCGGACGTGCGTCTCTTCGAGATCGGCAAGGGCACGCTGCCCGAACACGCGGACGCGTCGGGCCTGCCGCGCGAGGTGCACGAGCTGGGCCTCGTCATCGCCGCGCCGCGCCCGGGCAAGAAGGACCGCTTCGACGCGGGCGCCTTCCCGCGGCTGCGCGGCGTCGTCGAGGACCTGCTCGTCGCGATCGGCCACGCGAACACGCGCTGGGAACCGGCGGGCGAGGGCGACGCCGTACCCGCCTGGGCGCACCCCGGCCGCACGCTGCGCCTCGTCGCGCCGGCGGCGGACGGCGGCGGCGACGTCCGGCTGGGCCTCCTGACCGAGCTCGAACCCGGCCTGCACCGCCCGCTGGGCCTGGTCGAGGAGCTGGCCGGCGAGGTCGCCGTCGCGCGCGTCTCGCTGGACGCCCTGATCGCCGCGGAGCCGGCGGAGCGCCCGTACCGCCCGATCCCGCGCTTCCCCGGCAACAAGCTGGACGTCGCGCTCGCCATGCCGAAGTCGGTGCCCTGCGGCGACCTCGTCACCGCGATCGAGCAGTCCGGCAAGGGCCTGGTCGCGGACGTCGAGCTGTTCGACGTCTTCGAGGGCGAGGCGCTCGGCGCGGACCGCCGCTCGTTGGCCTTCCACGTGCTCCTGCAGAGCGACGCCAAGACCCTGACCGACGGCGACGGCCAGAAGTTCCTCGGGCGCCTGGAGCGCGCGGCGGAGCGCCTGGGCGGGGAATTGCGCCGCGACTAGCGGGGGCCGAGTAGACTGACGGGGCGCTCCTCCCGGGGAGACGCCCGGGCCGCCTCCGGTCGGAGGGGGCCCGCGGCCGATCCAGGGAGGGCCCCACGCGCGGCGCACCGGCGCCGAGACCGCGCCGTCACCTCGCGGCGCGGCCCTGCCCGCCCCGCGCGCCACCCACACCCCCGATGAAGGTCGTCCTCGTCAATCCGCCCAGCCCCCCCGAGTTCCGCGTCTCGCGCGGGCTGATGGGGGGCTTCGGCATGGCCGTGAACCCCGGCCTGCTGTACCCGCCGATCGAGCTGGCGCACGTCGCGTCGGTGCTCGAGGCGGCCGGGCACGACGTCGTGATCCACGACGCCGACGCGCGCGGGCTGGGCCCCGACGAGTCGGCGGCGGCGATCCTGGCGGAGGGCGCGGACTTCGTGTGCTTCGACTCCCGAAGTGTTCGAGGGCGAGTCCGTCGACATCGTCGTGCGCGGCGAGCCGGAAGAGACGGTCGCGGAGATCGTCGAGCGCCTGGCGAGCGGCGCGTCGCTCGAGGGCGTCGCCGGCACGAGCTGGCGCGGCGCCGACGGCGAGATCGTCCACGAGCCCGAGCGCGAGAAGATCGCCGACCTCGACGCGCTGCCGATCCCGGCGCGCCACCTGCTCGACAACCGCGCGTACCACTTCCCCGGCCTGGACGGTCCGGTGACGACGGTCAAGTCGTCGCGCGGCTGTCCGCTGAACTGCTCCTTCTGCGGCTACACGCTGGCGCAGGGCCTGCGC
>JAUHYB010000338.1 GCA_030426745.1 bacterium | reverse complement strand
GCCCGCTGCAGCACCATGGCGCCCGAGGCGCCGTGGTGCTGCAGCGGGCGGCGGTGAAAAAACGAGCCCGGCTCGGTACTTTCCCTGCTCAGTTCGGCACGGCGTCGTCGACGCGGGGCTCCTGGCCGCGCAACACGCTGTTGTCCGCGAACAGCTCGCGCTGGTCGATCACGGGCTTCTCCAGCAGCGCGTCGACGTCGATCTGGCCGGACTGCGCGTAGGCGTCCAGCGCGTTCGTCCACGTGACCAGCTCGACGTGCTCCTTGGGGATGCCGCGCTCCAGCATCAGCTTCGCGGTCTTCGGGACCGACAGCGGATCGCTCACGCCCCAGTCGGCCGACGAGTCGACGATCACGCGCTCGGGGCCGTACTGCTCGACGATCGAGCACATCCGCGACGACCCCATCTTCGTGTGCGGGTAGATCGTGAACGCGGCCCACGCGCCGGCGTCCAGCACGTCGCGCACGGTCTCCTCGTTGTTGTGGTCGATCACCAGCTTCTCCATCGGCACGCCCATCTCGGCGGCGATGGAGATCGACAGGCGGATGCCGTTCTTCTTGTCGCGGTGCGGCGAGTGCACCATCACGACCATGTCGTTCTCGACGGCGAACTCGAGCTGCGCGCGGTACGCCTTCTCCTCGGCGGCGGTGATCTCGTCGAAGCCGATCTCGCCGATCGCGACCACGCCCTCCTTCAGCGCGAAGCGCGGCAGGAAGTCGAGCACCTCCTCCGCCAGCGCCTCGTTGTTCGCCTCCTTCGAGTTCAAACCGATCGCGCAGTAGTGCGCGATGCCGAACTGCGACGCCCGGAAGCGCTCCCAGCCCAGCAGGCTGGCGAAGTAGTCGACGAAGGATCCCGCCGTCGTCCGGGGTTGGCCCAGCCAGAAGGCCGGCTCGATCACGGCGCGGACGCCGGCCGCCGCCATCGCGGCGAGGTCGTCGGTGGTGCGGCTCGTGACGTGGATGTGAGGGTCGAAGAAGCGCATCAGTCCTGGGTGCGGGGGTCGAGCGCGCGGAACGCGGTCCGCGCGCAGTGTCCGGCCAGCGCCTCGCGCATCGCGTCGGCGACCGGCCCGGGGGGTTCGTTGCGAGCGTAGTCGGCAAGCACCTCCTGCGCGCCGGCGCGCGCCAGCCCGAAGGCGGCGGCGCGGCGGCCGACCTGGTCGTCGCCGTCGAGCTCGGCCTCCATCGCCGTGATCGCGCGCACGCCGCCGCTGGCGCCGAGGCACAGCCACAGCTCGTGCTGCACCGGTCGGCCGGCGGAGCGGCGCTCGTCGACGAGGTCCAGCGCCATGCGCGCCAGCTCGTCGTCGATCCGGTCGTCGAGCCCGACGATGCGCCACACCGGCGCGCCGACGAACAGCGCCTTCACGACCATCTGTCGCCACGCGACGTCGTCGAAGCGGTCGCGCGGGAACGGCGTGTCGCACGCGACGGCCGTGAACACGTCCAGCATGTTCGTGCGGCAGCCCTCGCCCGCCTGCCACGTGAAGCGCTCGCCGGCCGGCAGGAACGCCAGCAGGCGGTAGAGCGCGCACAGCTCGCCCTGGTCGGCGAAGCGGAACAGCTCCTCGATCGCGCGCCGCCCGGAGTCCTCGGCGAGGTCGGTGCGCGCCAGCACGAGGCGCACGCGCGCGGCGTCGAGCTTGGTCCACAGCTCCGTGTCGGCGCCGGGCAGCGCCGCGGAGAGCGCCGCGCGCTCGTCCGCCGTCGCGTCCAGGAGGCCGCGCCCGGCGGACCGGCTCTGCTTCGAGAACAGCGCGCAGAAGCGCGTGTCGTCCACGCCGGCGGCGACCTCGGCGCAGGCCGCGTCCAGCGCGGCGCGGGCCTCGTCCGAGAGGTGGGCGGCGATCAGGGCGTCGAGGACGTCGCGGGGGGCGGTCATGGAGCGTCGGGTCGTGGAGGGCCTACGCCGCAGGGTAGCGTCTCCCGCGCGCCCGCGGCACGCCTTCCGCGGCGCTTCCGCCCGCCCCGCGCGCGGCGAGGGTGGACGCGCACCGACCGGGCCGCGATACTGCTCGCCCGATCGCCGCGCGGGACGCTCCCGCCGCGCGACCCGCCACCACCGCAGCCCCTCCTCGACCCGCCATGACCCACGGAGTCTTCCACATCCCGACGCCCGTCAACGAGCCCGTCCGCGGCTACCTGCCGGGCAGCGCCGAACGCGAGAGCCTCACCCGCGAGCTGGAGGCCCAGGCCTCCGCGGCGATCGAGGTGCCGCTGATCATCGGCGGCGAGGAGGTGCGCACCGGCGACACCGAGACGGTCGTCATGCCGCACGACCACGGCCACGTGCTGTGCACCTTCCACAAGGCGGGTCCGAAGGAGGCGCAGGCCGCCGTGGACGCGGCGAGCGCCGCGAAGGCCGCCTGGGCCGACATGCCTTGGGAGGAGCGCGCCGCCGTCTTCCTGCGCGCCGCAGAGCTGCTGGCGACGACGCGTCGCGACCGCATGAACGCGGCGACGATGCTGGGCCAGTCGAAGACCTGCCACCAGGCGGAGATCGACTCGGCCTGCGAGCTGATCGACTTCTGGCGCTTCAACGCGAAGTTCACCGAGCAGCTCTACGAGGCCCAGCCCGAGTCGTCGGCCGGCTGCTGGAACCGCCTGGAGCACCGCCCGCTGGACGGCTTCGTCTTCGCGATCACGCCGTTCAACTTCACGGCGATCGCCGGCAACCTCCCCACCGCGCCCGCCTTCCTGGGCAACACCGCGGTGTGGAAGCCCGCGTCCACGGCGATCCTGTCGAACCACTACGTCATGCAGCTCCTGATGGAGGCCGGCCTGCCCGACGGCGTGATCAACTTCGTGCCCGGCTCGGGCCCGGTGATCGGCGACGTCGTGCTGTCGGACTCGCGCCTCGCGGGCGTGCACTTCACCGGCTCGACCGGCACCTTCCAGCACCTGTGGGGTCAGGTCGGCGAGCGCATCGCGACCTACGCGCAGTACCCGCGCCTGGTCGGCGAGACCGGCGGCAAGGACTTCGTGTTCGTGCACCCCTCGGCCGAGGTCGACGTGATCGTGACGGCGCTCGTGCGCGGCGCGTTCGAGTACCAGGGCCAGAAGTGCTCCGCGGCCAGCCGCGCCTACGTGCCGAAGAGCCTCTGGAACGCCGTGCGCGACCGCATGGTCGAGGAGCTGCGCGACGTGCGCATGGGCGACGTGCGCGACTTCTCGAACTTCCTGTCCGCCGTGATCGACGCGAAGTCCTTCGCGAAGCTGAAGGGCGCGATCGACGTCGCCAAGAACGACCCCGGTTGCACGATCGTCGCGGGCGGCGAGTGCGACGACAGCAAGGGGTACTTCGTCCAGCCGACCGTCGTGCAGGTGACGGACCCGGCGAGCGAGCTGATGCGCACCGAGTTCTTCGGGCCGCTGCTATCGGTGTTCGTGTACGACGACGCCGACTTCGAGGCGACGCTCGAGGTGTGCGCGAACGGCTCGGAGTACGCGCTGACCGGCGCGATCCTGGCGAACGACCGCGCCGCCGTGCGGACGGCGCTGGACCGCTTGCGCTTCGCCGCGGGCAACTTCTACATCAACGACAAGCCCACCGGCGCCGTCGTCGGCCAGCAGCCCTTCGGCGGCTCGCGCGCGTCCGGCACGAACGACAAGGCGGGCTCGATCCTGAACCTCTTGCGCTGGTCGTCGCCGCGCACGATCAAGGAGACGCTGGCGCCGCCGACGGACTGGCGCTACGGCTTCCTGGGGTAGCGGGGAAAGTACCGAGCCGGGCTCGTTTTTTCACCGCGCCCACACGACGACGCCGGCCGGGCTCCGCCCGGCCGGCGTCGTCGTG
>JAUHYB010000337.1 GCA_030426745.1 bacterium | reverse complement strand
GGGCAGGCCGTGACGCTGCCGTCGCCCTGGCAGACGGTCGGGAAGCGCTCGCCGTACAGCTGCACGTAGGCGGTGCCGGAGTTCGAGCCGAGCGTGGTGTCGGCCGGCGCGCCGCCCAGGAAGACGGTGCCGTCGAGGTCCAGCGAGAAGCCGTACCAGTCCCCCGCCATGCCGCCGTTGCCGGTCGCGTCGGAGACGTCCGTCCACGTGCCGGCGGTCAGGCGCACTTCGTGCACGGTGCCCGCGACGGGCGTGCCGCCGTTCGTCACCGCTTCGCCGGCGACGATCAGCGAGCCGTCGAGCGCGAGGTCGGAGCCGAACTGGCCGTTGGCCACCGGGGCGCTGGACACGATCTTGTCCTCCTCGGTCCACACGCCGCCGGCGTACAGAAAGGTGTAGATCGCGCCCGCGTCCTGGACGCCGCCGACGTCGGCCGCCGTCGAGCTGACCGCGAGGCGGTTGCCGTCGAAGTCGAGGAAGAGGCCGAACTGGTCGAAGGGCGCGCCGTCGGAGGCCGTCAGCTTGTCCTCCTGCAGCCAGATGCCGGCCACGTTGCGGCGGAAGACGTACGCCGAGCCCGACGAGTCGCCGTTGTCGTCGTCGAGGTCCGCGGCCATCGCGGCGACGTCACCTTCGATGTCGACGCCGCGGCCGAAGAAGTCGAAGTCCGCGATGTCGCCGGAGATCAGGGTCTGGACGTCGTCGAAGGTGTCCGCGGTCGTCGGGTCGTCGAAGACGTAGGCCGCGCCCTGGAGGATGCCGGCGTTCCACGCGAAGGGCGCGCCGACGATCACGCGGTCGCCGTCCGTCGAGACGGCCGCGCCGAACGCGTCGCCCTGGGCGGGCGCGGGCGAGACGATGATGTCGACCTCGGTCCAGTTGCCGCCGACGTAGCGGAACAGGTAGACGGCGCCGCTGCCGACGCCGGAGTGCGCGGAGAAGGACGCGCCGACCGCGAGCAGGCCGCCGCGGTACGAGATCGACTCGCCGAAAGCGTCGCCGAGCTGCGTGTCGCTGCCCTGCAGGCGGGCCTCCTCGGTCCACAGGCCGTGCGCCTTGCGGAAGACGTAGACGGCGTCCTCGCCCGGCGCGCCGACGACCGCGACGTCGCCCTGCAGCGCGCAGGCCCAGCCGTAGTCGGAGGCGTTGCCGACCAGGCTGCCGTCCAGTCGTTGTTCGAAGGTCGCGTTGCCGGCGGAGGCGAACGCGGTGAGAGCGGTGATGGCGATGCTGCCGTAGAGCCAGCGCATGGGGGTCTCCTGCAAGGGGGGGGGTGCGAGTCAGGGGGGTGAGCCGTCCGGTTCCATTGTGACACGCCTCCCTGAACCCGGCGGGGCGTGCCTCGGAACGAGCAAGAGTGCCGCGACCTTCGTACCGACGCTTTACAGCGGCGGTCCCTCGAGCGCATCTTCTCGGCCATGGAGATCGAGGAGACGATCGAGATCGCGGCACCGGTTCCGGACGTGCAGGCCTACCTCGCCGACCCCGCGAAGTTGCCGGAGTGGATCGACGGACTCGTCGAATTCGAGCTGAAGGCCGACGGGAGCTTCCACCACGTCATCTCGCAGATGGGGCGCAAGCTGCCCGTCGAGGGCCGCCTGGTGGCCGGGGCCGAGGGCCGGACGGTCACGATGACCTTGACCGGCGACGAGGGCGTCTTGACCGCGGTCCACCACCTGACGGCCACGCCGGCGGGGACGCGGCTCGCGCACCGCAGCCGCGCGGAGTTCCACAACCCGCTCCTGCGGCTCGCCGCCGGCGCGATGAAGGACCGCGCGAAGCAGCGCCTGCGGTCGGACCTCGAGCGCCTGCGGGACCGCCTCGAGCTCACCTCGCGATAGTCACCACGCGATCGTCACCGCGCGATCCTCCCCGCGCGATCGGCGGTCGTCCCCCTCCGGACGCTCCGCGGCCGCGCCCCGGTCCGATGGCGCGGCCCGATCCGGAACGAACCGGAAAAAAAAGCTCGCCCGCGGTCTTGCGGCTCCGATCACCGGGGATAGGTTCGACCTCGACGCGGCGCCGCGCCGCAGGAGTCCGATTCGACCATGAAGTACGACGCGCAACACAAGCAGGTGTGGATGCCCTGGAACCCGAGCTCACGAGCCTCGGTCTCCCGCATCCCGGCGGCCTACCCGGCCGGCCACACCCGAGCGCGTTCTTCGCGGTGACGAATCCTCCACCAGAGCTCCACGAGAGCCCACGGATCTCACCGAACACACGGAAGAGCCCGCTCGACACCCGAGCGGGCTCTTTCGCGTTCCGGTCCTCCCGCGATCGAGCCCCCGTCCCCGCCCCCGCGGCGGATCCCCGGAGGACGCCTCGTTCATCGACAGGCACCGGACGTGACCCGATCCAACCTTCGCTCCCTCATCCGCTGGACGCACGGACAGCGCCGACGCTTCGCCGCGGCGGCGCTCGCGATGTTCGTCGCCACGCTGCTGCTGGGCGCCGCCGTGCTCGTGACGCAGGCCGCCATCGACGGCGTGCTGCTCGCCGACGCGGGCGGCGCGGTCGGCGCGCCCGCGTGGATCGCCGCGCTGGCGGACCGCGCGGGTCGCGCGGCCGCGGACCACGGCCGCGGCGTCGCGCTGTTCGGCGCGGCGTCGATCGTCGTGCTGCTCACGCTGTTCGCCGGCGCCCTGGAGTTCGTGCGCGGGCGCCAGGCCGCGCTCGCGACGGAGGGCACCGTGCGGCGCCTGCGTGACCGCCTGTTCGAGCACCTCGAGCGCCTGCCCGTCGCGACGCTCGACAAGAGCGACTCCGGCGACGTGATCCAGCGCTGCACGTCGGACGTCGAGACGCTGCGCGTGTTCCTGGGTTCGCAGCTCGTCGAGGTCGCGCAGACGTTGCTCCTGGCCACGACGGTCGTGTCGATCCTGTTCTGGCTCGACCCCGGCCTCGCGCTGGCCTCGACGGCGCTGTACCCCGTGATCCTGACCGTCGCCGTGCTGTTCTTCGGCGGCGTGCGCCGGACCTTCCAGGTGATGGACGAGTCCGAGGCGCGCCTGACGACGCACCTGCAGGAGACGCTGACCGGCATCCGCGTCGTCCGGGCGTTCGCGCGCGCGGAGCACGAGGAGGCGCGCTTCTCCGAGCGCAACGCCGAGTTCCGCGAGGCGAACTACCGCTTGATCCGCCAGCTGGGCAACTACTGGCCGGTGCTGGACCTGATGTGCTTCGTGCAGGTCGGCGTCACGCTGTTCTACGGCGCGGTGCTGGCGCAGCGCGGCGAGATCAGCATCGGCGCGCTGAACAGCTTCCTGACCCTGTCCGCGATGGCCGTGTGGCCCGTGCGGCAGCTCGGTCGCGTCCTGACCGACTCCGGCAAGGCCGTGGTCGCGGCGGGGCGCCTGGTCGAGATCCTGGCCGAGGCCGAGGAGGAGGCCGAGACGGACGCGCTCGTCGCGCTCGAGGACTTCGACGGCGACGTGCGGTTCGAGGGCGTGCGCTTCACCTACGAGGGCGCGAACGGTCCGGCGCTGGACGGCCTGGACGTCGCGATCCGCGCGGGCGAGTCGGTCGCCTTCCTGGGCCCCCCGGGCGCCGGCAAGTCGACGATGGTCGCGCTGACGCTGCGCCTGTACGAGCCCGACGAGGGCCGCGTGCTGGTCGGCGGGCGGGACGTGCGCACGCTCGCGCGCGAGCCGCTGCGCGCGTCGATCGGCGTCGTCCTGCAGGAGTCCTTCCTGTACTCGAAGACGGTCAACGAGAACGTCGCGATCGGGCGCGTGGGCGCCACGCTGGACGAGGTGCAACGCGCCGCGGACCTGGCGTGCATCCACGAGTCGATCGTCGAGT
>JAUHYB010000336.1 GCA_030426745.1 bacterium | reverse complement strand
ACCAGCGGCGCGGCGAGGTCGAGGACCTCGTCGACGTCGCGCCAGTCGGGCAGCCCCGCGAGGTTGTCGCCGCCCAGGATCAGGTAGAGCCGCGCGCCGGCGAAGTTCGCCGCGACCTCGCGCAGCGTGTCGACGGTGTACGACGGGCCCGGCCGCGAGAGCTCGCGCCGGTCGACGACGAAGTCCGGCTCGTCCTCCAGCGCCAGCTCGAGCAGCTCCGCGCGCGCCGCGCCGGGCGCCGTGCGCCGGTCCTGCTTGAAGGGCGAGCGCCGCGCCGGCACGAACGACACGCGGTCCAGGTCCCGCGCCGCCCGCGCGACCCGCGCCGCGTGCAGGTGCCCCAGGTGGACCGGGTCGAAGGAGCCGCCGAAGACCCCGAGGCGCGCGAGGCTCACGCGCGCCCCTCCGCCGCGGGGACGGTTACCCGGCCGCCGGGAGGGGTAGACCGGGCGGACGAGGTCCGGGCCGCGAGGCCCCGCCCCTCGGCCCGGCCGCCCGACGGGCGCGCTCCTCCGACGAGGCGCGCGGCCGCCCGGCGACCCCGCTCCTTCTCCGATCGCCGTCCTGCGCTGCCTGGTCCGTTCCGCATCGGGTCTCCGCGCCGTCGCTCCGCCCGCCCCGGGACCCTCCCGGGGCCCCCGCGGGGCGTCCCGGAGCCCCTCGGAGGGCCGCTCGGCGGCGTTGACCCCCTAGGTACCCGCCACTAGACTGGCGCGCAATCCTCGCCGTCCGGCTCCTCCCCCGGGGCGCTCGGCGGGTAGCGCGCCGCGGACGCCTTCCGCGACTCCCCTCCCCATCCCCGACTCGCGACACGTTCCGCGCCCCTCGTCCTCCGCGCTCCTCCCCCCGGAGCCGGTCGTCGGCGGCGGACGTCGCGGCTCCCGGCCGCACCGACCCCTCGCTACCATCCACCCCATGAAGTCGATCCCCCTCCTCATCGCCGCGGCGTCCGCCGCGCTCCTCGCGGGTTGCTCCTCGGGACCGAGCAAGCAGCACGAGCACTGGTCCGCGAACTCCGTCGGACCGCGCGTCGGCTACTACCTCACGGGCTACGACTCGGAGGTCGACGGCGAGTACGTCGAGTACCAGTGGCGCAAGAAGCAGAGCATCCGCCGCACGCTGCGTCGGCACCTCTTGAACGACAACCCCGAGAACCCGTTCACGATGCCGGCCGAGGCGCCGAACACCTCGCGCCCGCTGCACAGCCCGCTGCCGAACCCGTTCAACTACTTCGGGGTCGAAGCGCTCGTCTTCGGCGGCATCACCTACGCCGCCGGCGGCACCTTCATCCCGATCCCGGTCGACTCGCTGATCGCGACCTTCAGCCCCGGCGGCGGTCGCGAGTTCGTCGAGGGCATCCAGGAGACGGCCGAGCCGGCCGGCATCCTGCTGCTGACGGTGCTGCCCGGCGAGTCCTACGAGACGGACGCCGTGATCACCGGTTGGAGCACGCCCGCGGGTCACTGATCCGCGCGACGGTTCCCGGGGCCGCGCCCTCGGGACGACGGAGACTCGCTCTCTCCAACAGACGGGACGCCCCTCGGCGTCCCGTCCTCTTTTGCAGCAGCTCGCGGCGCTCGCGGCTCTCGCAGCCCGCAGCGGGCGAGCGGGCCGCGCGCTACGACGTCGCCGTGAACGCCTCGCGCGCGCGCTCGAAGGCGCCGCTGCCCGGCGTGACGGGCACGAGGTCGGTGAACTTGCGGTACCAGGTGCGCTGCTTGCGCGCGAAGCGGCGCGTCTTCGTCGCGACGGTGGTGACGAAGGTCTCGCGGTCGATCGCGCCGTCCGCCAGCGCGAGCGCCTCGCGGTAGCCGAGCGCCTGGATCGCGGTCTCGCCGAAGCCGCCGCCGTCGCGCACGCGCTCCGCCTCCTCGCGCCAGCCCGCGTCGAGCATCGCGCGCACGCGCGACTCGATGCGCGCGCCGAGCTCCTCGGTCGCGACGTGCAGGCCGACCAGCGTGCGGCGACGCGCGGGGCGCGCGTCGCCGTGCCACCCCCACTCGCGCTGCCAGTCGGACAGCGCGCGCCCCGTCTGCGCGTACACCTCGAGCGCGCGCACCATGCGCTTGCGGTCGTTCGCGTGGATGCGCGCGGCCGACGCGGGGTCGAGGCGCGACAGGCGCTCGTGCAAGGCGTCGCCGCCCAGCGCCACGTACTCGGCTTCGATCGCCGCGCGCACGTCCGGGTCGACGGGCGGGCCCTCGAACAGGCCCTCGGTCAGCGCCTTCAGGTAGAAGGCCGTGCCGCCCACGAACAGCGGCCGCGTGCCGCGCGCCTCGAGGTCCGCCAGCACGCGCGCGAGGTCCGCGCGGAAGCGCTGCACGTCGTAGCGCTCGCGCGGCTCGACCAGGTCGATCATGTGGTGCGGCACGCGCGCGCGCTCGTCGGCCGACGCCTTGGCCGTGCCGACGTCCATCCCGCGGTAGACCTGCATCGAGTCGAGCGAGACGATCTCGCACCCCAGCTCCTCGGCGAGGCGCAGCGACAGCGCCGTCTTGCCGGACGCGGTGGGCCCGACCAGGCAGCGGAAGTGCGTGCGGTCCAGGATCGCCTCGTCGGCCGAGGGCGGCGCCGCGCGCGGGGGGTCGGGTTCGCTTCGATCGTGGCTCACGGGGCGGCGAGTGTAGCGCCGCGACGACGCGCGCGGCCCGTCGCGATCCTCCGCGCCGTCCGCGCTAGCAGCCGCGCGGTGCCGCGCGTAGAGTCGCGCGTCCCGTCGACCCGCGCCCCGCCATGCTCTCGACCCTGCTGCTCCTCACGCTCCTCGCCCCCGCTCCCGCCGCTCCGGCCACGCAGGAGGAGACGCCTCCGCCCGTCCAGGACCCCGAGCCGGCGCGGGACGAGACGCCCGCCGAGCGCGCGAAGCGCCTGCGCGAGGCGCGCGAGGCCCACGAGCGCGCGGTGCGCGAGCACCAGTGGACCGACGCCGACGGGAACCCGATCCAGCCGGGCGTGTTGCCCGCGAAGACGACGCCGGAGGCCGCGGAGGCCTGGCGCCGCGTGACCGGCGCGACCGGCTTCACCGGCGAGCTCGCGGGCTTCGACCTGCGCTTCCACCTGATCCTGCGCCAGAAGGAGCTCGACAACGAGCTCGACGCGCGCCTGTCGTTCCTGAAGCCGAACTACGTCCGCGCGGAGCTCGGCAGCGGCCGCAGCCAGCTGCGCGGCCCCGAGGGCGACTTCCTGATCGACGGCGACGAGGTCGTGCGCCTGGTCGGCCGCGAGGGCGCGGAGGACAAGAAGCAGCTCGACCGCACCGCGGCGCTGGCCCGCAACTTCCTCGGCCTCGTCGATCCCACCGAGCTGCGCATCCTCGACCTCGCGCTGCTCGACGCGCCGCCGGCGGGGCTGCCGGAGGACATCAAGCTGCGCACGGTGTCCGGGCACGCGGGCGACGGGAACGCGGCGCAGCTCGGCGCGGGCCTGAAGTGGTTGTCGCTGCGCAGCCCCGACTTCGAGCTGGAGTCGGCCTCGCCGGACGGCGCGCCGCTGGTGCGCTCGTGCCTGATCGGCTTCCACCCCGAGACCTTCGACGTCGAGCTGGCCGTGCTGCAGCGCGACCGCGACGCGAAGCCGCGCGTCGCCGTCGACCGCGCGGCGCGCGACACGCTGGTCGTCGTGATGGGTCGTCACCAGCTGCGCGAGAGCGACGGCGTGCGCGTCCCGCGCTGGATCGGCGTGTTCGACGTCGTCGACCCGCTGACCGGCGCGTTCCGCGAGCGCCCCGCGTCCGAGCTGATCCTGACCGACGACGGCTCGGGCGGCTTCCGCACGGCGCTGGCGCCGACGGACTTCCTGCCGCC
>JAUHYB010000027.1 GCA_030426745.1 bacterium | reverse complement strand
GTAGTCGTCCTTCGCGCTCGCGCCGTCGGGGGGGCGGCTGTCGTAGCTGTAGTAGAAGGTCAGGCTCCAGAAGAAGTCGTCGACGAGCTCGTACTTCAGCTTCAGGTCCGCCTCCAGGCGATGCCGACCCCAGTCGCTGAGGCTCGGGTACCAGTCCACGGAACTGGTGATGTTCGCCTCCGGGTCCTTGAAGCGGATGAACGCGTACGCGAGCCCGAACACGCTCTCCAGGTTCTCGTTGGAACCGGCGTCGGTCGTGTTCTCGTTGTTGCCCGACAGGCCGATCTCTCCGCTGAACTCCTGGTGGCTGCTCTGCTCGAAGTAGCGCCCGAAAGCGCCCGTCGCGTAGGTCCGCAGGTTGATGCCCAGCTCGTCGTTGCGCTGCCCGCCGATCGTGTAGTTCGCGTAGTAGCGGTCCGGGTAGAAGCGGCGGTACGTGCCGTTCAGGTCCGCGCGGCGCTTGGCGCCCTCCTGGGAGTTCGTCGTCACGTTCGTGTCGAAGTCGAGGCGCAGGAGGTACTTCTCGCGTCGATACGTGGTGCTGAAGCCCGAGTAGAGCTGCGCGATGTCCGTCGACTTCGTGTAGTTGAAGCCCAGGTCGAAGCTGCCGTCCAGGCGCTCGAAGAACGACCGCCCCACCGGCGTGATCCGCGCGACGTTCCCCATGTAGAGGTCGACCTGCCCGTCCTGCGTGTAGATCGACAGGATCTCGTCGCGGTCGTTCTTCACGAACGACCCGACGTACGTCCGCCCCTCGTCCGTCTCGACGAGGTACCCGAACTTGCTCGACAGGCTGCTGACGTGCTCCCACTTCACGTAGACGGTGCTCATCGTCGAGGTCTTCACGCGGAGCAAGCCCAGGTCCAGCTCCTTGATCTCGCACAACAAGCGGTCGCCGTTCTTGCACACGACCAGGTCCGTCTTCTCGCGCGCTTCCCCCGTCGTCGCCACGACGGCGGCGACCGCGGCCACGGCGCAGCCGCGTGAGATGTGGGTCGGGAAGGACATCGCCGATACCATACGTCCTCCCCGGCCCCATCCCATGGACGACGCGCGCATGACCGAACCGATCCGCTGGACCGAGGCCCGCGTCCTCGTCCCCGTCGGCTGGCAGGAGCTGGTCGCCGAACACCTCTGCACCGGCCCCTGCACCTCCGCCGCCTTCGGCCGCTCGTCGCTGGCCGCCGACCCGGTCCCGGACGGCTACGACCTGGTCCGCGTCTTCCTGCCCGACCACGAGGACGACGCCGCCGCGCGCGACGCGATCCAGGCCTCCCTCGCGGACCTCGCGTCGCGCACCGGCGCGCCCGAGCTCGCGGACCTCGCGATCGACTGGCGCGAGCTGCCGCCCGAGGACTACGCCAACTCGTGGAAGAAGAGCTGGAAGCCCTTCCGCGTCGGCCGGCTGTGCCTGTTGCCGCCGTGGGACGAGCGCGCGGTCGCGGACGGCGAGCGGCGCCTGACCATCGAGCCCGGCGCCGCCTTCGGGTCCGGCCGCCACGCCACCACGCGCACCTGCTTGCGCGCGCTCTCCCAACGCGTCACCGGCGGCGAGCGCGTGCTCGACGCGGGCAGCGGTTCGGGCGTGCTGTCCGTCGCCGCGGCGCTGCTCGGCGCGCGCTCCGCGCTCGGCTTCGACATCGACCCGAACTCGACGCGCATCGCCACGGCGCTGGCCGCCGACAACGGCGTCGCGGACCGCTGCGAGTTCCGCGGCGGAGACTTCAGCGCGCTGGCGGACGACGAGACGGGCTTCGACGTCGTCCTCGCGAACATCTACTCGGACGTCGTGCAGGCACACGCCGTCGACCTCGCGCGCCGTCTCGCGCCCGGCGGCTGGTTCGCCTTCTCGGGCTGCCCCGACCGCCACGCCGCGCCGACGCGCGCCGCGATCGAGGCCGCCGGCCTGCGCGTCACCGAGCAGCGACCGCGCGGGCGCTGGTACACCTTCCTCGGCGAACGCGCGTAGCGGCGGCGCGCCCCCCCGCCGATCGAACGGCGCGCGGCGCGGCGCTCAGGACCCGGACTCGTCGTCTTCCGCGCGCTCCTCGGTCACCGCGTCGAAGCGATCCAGCTCCAGCGCGTCCAGCTCGCGGCCCGCGTCCAGCAGGGCCTCGCGCACGCGCTCCAGCGTCTCCCGCGGGCTGACGCCGCGCGCGTCCTCGCGGTCGATCGCCGGCCCGCCGATCGCGAACGCCAGCAACAGCTCCGCCAGCGACTCGTCCAGCCGGTCGAGGTCCAGGTAGATCCGCGCGCGCGCCGCCCGCGCCTGCACCTGGTACCAGCGCGCGAAGTCGCGGACCGACGCGTCCTGCCCGATCGCGTCCTCGAGCAGCCCGACGGCCGCGCGGTAGTCCTCCAGCGCGCGGCGCGGCAAGCGCTCGTCCTCGCGCCGCTGCGCCGCTTGCAACGCGGCCAGGCCCGCGAAGGCGTCGCGCTGCGCCGGCGACAGGCCCGGCAGCTCCAGCGCGTCGTACACCGCGAGCAAGCCGTCGGGCCCGTCGTCGCGCAACACGGCCCAGCGCAGCCACTCGTGCATCACGCCCGAGTTCGGCCAGCGCCGCACGCCGCGCTCGATCGCGCGTCGCTGGGGCGCACGCAGGTCCAGGCTGCCCAGCATCCGGAACCCCCGCAGCGCCTGGTCCTCGGTGCCCAGCGGATGCTCCTGCAACACGCGGTGCGCCGCGATCGTGTCGGCGAGCGCCTCGGCCGGCAACGCGCCGCCCTCCGACATCGCCGCGTACACCTCGCGCAGGCTCAGGTCGGCCATCACGTCCAACACGTCGACGGCGATCGGCATCAAGCTCCAGCGCTCGAGCCCCGGCAACGCCTCGCGCGCGGCCGGCAGCGCGGCCTCGAAGTCGCTCAGCATGTAGCTGCTCCACGCCAGCAACGCGCGCGCCTCGACGTCGTCCGGCCGCGCGTCCAGCGCGCGCCGCGACGCCGCCTGCACGTCGGTCAGCACCAGCGTCGGGTCGCCGCCGCTCGAGATCAGCGACGCGGCGTAACCGCGCCCGTTGCGCGCGAAGAGGACGTTCCAATCGGCGTCGTCCGGCGCGTCGGCGAGGTGTTCCTCGATCGCCGACAGGCGCTCCGACCACCCGCCCTCGACGTGCGGCGACACCTCGATGCGCGCGGTGGTGCCCAGGCGCCACCGCTCGGGATCGACGTACGGCGAGCCGCTCGTCCACGCGCGCAGGGCCGCGACCAACTGGTCGGCGCGGCCGCGCTCGGCGCCCTCCACCTGCGCGGCGTAGTGCTCCAGCGCCGGCAGGATCGACTCGCCGTAGGACGAGTCGTCGCCCGCCGCCTCGGCGAGCGCGATCGAGAACAGGTCGACGGACGCCGCCGCCGGGTGTCGGTACAGCGCGGTCAGCGCGGCGCGCGTCACCTCGGGCGCGGGGTCGAGCAGGCCGAGGCGCAACAGCTCGGGGTGTTGCGCCTCGCGGTCCGCGTCGAGCGCGCGCGCGGCCAGCGCGGCGCGGCCCTCGGCCTCCAGAGACAGGAAGCGCGCCTCGAGGTGCTCGCGGTGCGCGGCGTCCGGGCTGGCCAGCAGCTCGTCCTCGGTCAGCTCGCTGGGCTCGCGCCGCGGCACGTCGAACACGCCGTGCTCGCGCAGCGCGTCGTCGATCCGCGTCAGGTCACGCAGGAGGTACAGGTCGAACAGCACCTCGCCGTCCGCCGTGACCGCCAGGTGGCGCGGCGCGACGCGGCGGCCGTCGAACCAGCGCTCGAACAGCTCGGGCTCGATCGTGATGTGCTCGGCGTTCGTGACGCGCCCGAACTTCGAGTCGACCAGCCGCACGCCGCGGCTGGTGTGGTCCAGGGCGTCGTGGCGGTCCGGCGATACGATCAGCGGCACGAAGCCGTCCGCCAGCGCGGCGAACTCGGGGTCGCGGTACCGGTCGGCGGCCAGCGCTTCGCTCGCGAGCTCGCCGTCGATGTTCACGCAGACCAAGATCGGCTTGCCCGTCGCGCGCGACAGCGCCAGCGCGTCGTCGAGCGTGCGCTGCCACGGCATGGCCGGCGGCAGCGCGGAGCGGTCCTCGCGCAGGTAGTTCGGCGGCGTCTCGGCGAGCGGCGGCGCGGGCGAGGGCGCCGGCAGCGACGCGCCGGGGTCCTCTTCCTGCGGCGGCGGATCGCCCGCGTCCTGCGGCGGATCGCCGGCGTCCTGCGGCGCGGGCGCTTCCGGAGCGGGAGCGGCCTCGCCGTCCTGCGCGAAGACGGGCGGGTGGAGCGTGCCGCACAGGAGGGCGGCGATCGTGAAGGCGCGGAGCATGGTCGGTCGGGTCGCGGTCGGGGGGCGCCGCCCAGGGTAACGCGCGGGGGCGGGGTTGTGCCGCTCCGGACGCCCCGCCACACTCCCCGGATGCACACCGCCATCCTGCTGAACCACGACTGCATGGGGCACGGCGATCCGGCCCTGGGCCGCAAGATCCTGGCCGTCTTCCTGCGCAAGCTGCCCGCGATGCAGCAGGTCGAGTCGATCTTGATGGTCAACTCGGGCGTGAAGCTCGTCGCGCCCGACTCGCCGGTGCTCGCGGAGCTGCGCGAGCTGGAGGAGCACGGCGTCGACCTCCTGCCCTGCGGGACGTGCGTGGAGGCCTACGGCATCCAGGTCGCGGCCGGCGAGGTGTCCAGCATGGACGACATCGTCGCCGAGATGGGTCGCGCCGCGAAGGTGATCACGCTCTAGCGAAGCGCCGCGCGTGAAGCTGCTCTTCCTCTCGCAACGGGTGCCGTACCCGCCGAACCGCGGCGACAAGATCACGACGTGGCGCCTGGTGGAGCGCATGTCGCGCACGCACGAGGTGCGCGCCGTCGCCTTCGCGCACGACGACGCGGACCGCGAGGCGGCGCGGCAGCTCACGGAGATGGGCATCCCGACCACGGCGGTCGACTTCGACGAACGTCGCAAGAAGATCGCGGCGATCCCGCTGCTGCTGACCGGAACGCCGTTGACGCTGGGCGTCTACGGATCGCGCGAGCTGCAGCGCGAGGTCGACGAGTTGGCCGGCTGGGCCGACGCGGCCTACGCCTACTCGAGTTCGATGGGCGCGTTCCTGGAGCCGCACGACCTGCCGCGCGTGATGCACTTCGGCGAGCTCGACTCCGACAAGTGGCGCCAGTACGCCGCGCGCACGTCGTTCCCGATGTCGTTCGTGTACGCGCGCGAGGCGCGCACGCTGCAGCGCTTCGAGGAGCGCGTGGCGCGCGCGTTCACCGACAACGTGTTCTGCACGCCGCTGGAGCAGCGCATCTTCGACGAGCGCATCCCGGGCTGCCCCTCGACCGTCCTGCGCAACGGCGTCGACCTGGAGCAGTTCGCGCCCGCGCCGGACCGCGCCGAGCCCGGCCACCTCGTGTTCACGGGCGTGATGAACTACTACCCGAACGTCGACGGGTGCGTGTGGTTCTGCGACGAGATCCTGCCGCGCGTGCGCGAGCGGCACCCCGACGCGCGCTTCTCGATCGTCGGGTCGAAGCCGTCGCCGGAGGTCGTGAAGCTGGGCGAGCGCGACGGCGTGACCGTCACCGGATTCGTCGACTCGACCGCCGAGTGGATGGCGCGCGCGCAGGTCGCCGTCGCGCCGCTGCGCATCGCGCGCGGCATCCAGAACAAGGTGCTGGAGGCGATGGCGATGGGCCTGCCCACCGTCGGCACCACCAGCGCGACGCAAGGCGTGGAGGGCGACGACGAGCGCGACTACCTGGTCGCCGACGACGCCGCCGCCTTCGCGGACCGCGTGATCCGCCTGCTCGACGACGCCGCCGCCGCGCGAGAACTCGGCGCGCGCGCCCGGCGCTTCGTCGAGGACCACTACAATTGGGAGACCGTCTTCCAACCCCTCGACGACATCCTCGAACGCTGCGCGCGAGCCGCGCGATCCACAGACAGATGAGCCACGAGAAGATCGCCACCCTCTTCGACGACTGGGCCCACAAGGGCCGCGGCGAGCGCATGCAGGTCGGCCACGGCGACGTGGTCGAACAGGTCATCGACGACATCACCGTCAAGCCGGGCCAGCAGGTCCTCGACCTCGGCTGCGGCGTCGGCTGGGCCACGCGCATGCTGGCGCAGAAGGCGCCCGGCGCGCAGGCGATCGGCGTCGACGTCGCGCCCGCGATGATCGCGAAGGCCGAGGAGCTCTCCTCGCTCACGATCCGCGCGCGCTACGAGGTCGGCACCTTCGAACAGCTCGACTTCCCCGATGAGAAGTTCGACCACGTCTTCTCGATGGAGGCGATGTACTACTCGGTCGACCTGCCCCAGGCCCTGCGCGAAGTGCACCGCGTCATGAAGACCGGCGGCGAGGCGAACATCGTCATCGACTGCTACGCCGAACGCGAGTCCACCCACGGCTGGGGCCACACGCTCGGCCTCGACCTGCACGTCCTGACCGAGGCCGAGTGGAAGGCCGCCTTCGAACACGCCGGCTTCACCAACGTCGAGCTCTCGCGCGTGAAGGACCGCCGCGGCGCCGGCGTCGAGGACGACTTCCAGGCCAGCGAGCACTTCCCGAGCTGGGAGGAGCACGTCGCGTACCACGAGGCGGGCAGCTTGCGGATTCGGGCGACGAAGCCGTTCTAGCGGGCGGCGCTCAGTCGTACCACCACGCCAGGACGCCCAGCGGAACGGCGAGGAAGTAGGCGGCGACCGCGGCCGCCGCGACGACGTTCCAGCGGAGCTGCGGCGCGACGCGCCAGACGCCCAGCCCGATCGCGGCGAGCGCCTGGATCGCGAGCGCGATCGGCGCCGCCATCAGCCCGAGGAACCCCGCGGCGTAGAGCATCCCGTACCCCTTCGGGTCGAAGGTGCTCGGGACGAAGTAGAAGACCTCGCCTTCGGGGATCGGGTGGTTCGGGCACCAGTCGACCCCGTGCGTGTGCGGGTACTCGCCGCTCCAGATCGCCGTGAAGGCGAACAGCGCGTACATCAGCACCACGGGCGCCGCGACGAACAACGCGCCGGCCCGGTGGAGGCCGATCAGCAGCGCGCGCGAGCCGCCCCGCGCCGGGACGAAGCGCGACGGGGGTCGGGTCGAGGCGATGCGATCCGCAGTCGTCACCCCTCGATTCGAACCCGATCGGGCCGATCCCGCAAGGGGATCCCCGGGCTCACGCGCGAGCGCCCCCGACGGCTCCCACCCCACCTACACGCCGTTCGTCAGGCTCGATCCCGTCCCGCACACCGACACCGCGGGGTCGCGGTACCAGACCTGGTAGAAGCGGGTCGAGCCCGGGTTCGTCACGATCCCCTCGTCGAGGATCGAGGTGGTCGATGAGGCGGCGCCGGTGTGTTCGAGGGCGAGGACCTCGACGCGCTCGGTCGGCGAGCCGGCGCAGAGGACGCCGTCGCGGAAGCTCGTCCGGATCCAGTTCACGCCCTCGATGTGGACGCCGGCCTGGCCGGGGCGCGACTGCAGGACGTGCGGTCGCAGGGTGTCGGCGGCGGGCAGCGCGGCGATCACGCACAGCGCGGAGACGAGGACGGATGCGACGGCGAACAGCGAGCGGAGGGAGAGCATCCGTCTGACCCGGGTCGCGGGGGAGCGGAGCGAGTGATCGGATCGGATCCAGTCTCCGCCGGACTCGTGAATCCGGGAACGCGGGAACGCGTGAAGCCGCGGCGAATGCGCGACGGGCGGCCCCGCGCGTTCGCGGAGCCGCCCGTCGGCGGTGCGTCGATCGGTGGATCAGCCCAGCAAGTCGAGCGAGCTGCGCACCCAGTCCGAGATCGGCGCGACGTAGATGCCGAAGATCACCGTCGCGACGCCGAACGCCGTCATCAGGCCGGTCAGCATCGGCTGCGCGGCGGGCGCGGGCCCTTCCGGCGCTTCCTTCAGGAAGAGGTTCTTCGCGATGCGGAAGTAGTAGAAGAGGCTGATCGCGCTGTTCAGGCCGGCGACCACGGCGAGCCAGGTGAGGCCGCCGTCGATGCACGCGGTGAACAGGAGGAACTTGCCGTAGTACCCGATGGTCGGCGGCAGGCCCGTGAGGCTGACCAGGAAGGCGACCATCGCGATCGAGATCAGCGGCGCCTTGCGACCCAGGCCGCGCAGCGACTCGATGTCGTCGTTGCCGGTCACGCCCTCGAAGTAGAGCACGACGCCGAACGCGCCCAGGTTCATGAAGTAGTAGGCCGCCATGTAGTACATCGCGGCGGTGAAGCCGGCCTCGTCCATCGTCGCGAGGCCCATCAGCAGGTAGCCGGCGTGGGCGACGGACGAGAAGGCCAGCAGGCGCTTCAGGCTGTTCTGGCCGATCGCGCTGACGTTGCCGACCGTCATCGTGACGGCGGCGAGGACGGCGATCAGCAGGCCGACCTGGGTGCCGTAGTCGGCGACGAGTTGCTGCGCGTCGCCGCGCACGAACAGCACGCCGAGGAAGCGCAGCAGCGCGCCGAAGCCGGCGGCCTTCGACGCCACGGCCAGGAAGGTCGTGACGGGCGTCGGCGCGCCCTGGTAGACGTCCGGCGTCCAGAAGTGGAACGGCACGGCGGACACCTTGTAGGCGAAGCCGGCCAGCACCATCGTCACCGCGACGGCGACGGGGATCGGGCTCTGGCCCAGCTGGTGCGCGAGGCCCGTCGGCGTGCCGTCGCCCGACAGGCGCGCCATCTCGGAGATGTCGATCGTGCCGGTCAGGCCGTACAGCAGGCTGATGCCGAAGATCATCACGCCGGCGGACAGGCCGCCGAAGATGACGTACTTCAGCGCCGCTTCTGCCGACGCCTTGCTGCCCTTGTGGAAGCCGGCGAGCGCGTACGACGCCAGGCTGAGGAGCTCGAGGCCGAGCACCAACAGCAGTAGGTTGTTCGTCGACACCATGAAGAAGATGCCGACCGCCGCGCCCAGCAGCAGGAAGTAGTACTCGCCGATGCCGTGCTTGCGCTCACGCCGGTCCGACATCACGAAGAAGCACACGACGGCCAGCGAGGCCAGCGTGAACATCTTGATGAAGCGGCCGAAGGCGTCGACCTCGACCATCCCGAAGGCGGCTTCCGCGCGCGACTCCTGGCCGAGCAGCGTCAGGGCGGTCACGCCCAGGCCGACCAGCGTCAGGTAGCCCACGTTGCGCGAGTTGCGCCCCTTGGTGACGAGGTCCTGCACCAGCGCGAGCAACGCGAACGCCGTGAGCACGAGCTCCGGCGCGATCGCCTTCATTCCTTCCCAGTAGGCTTCCACGGTCTTCGTCTCCGCGGATCAGCCGTTGATGACCTGGATCGCCTGGTTCATCCCGGCGACCCAGTTCTCGACGCTGCCCTCCATCCAGTCCAGGAGGAGGTACGGCAGGATGCCGAGCGCGATGCAGAGGAACAGCAGCGGCGCCTGGCAGAAGATCTCGCGCGCGTTGATGTCCGGGTAGTCCTTGTACTTCTCGTTCAAGGTGCCGAGGAACACGCGCTGGATCGCCCACAGGAGGAAGGCCGCCGTCAGGACGATGCCGATCACGCTGATCACGACCAGCACGCGGAAGCGCGGGTCGTTCGCCTGGTAGGCGCCGTACAGCGTCACGGCTTCCGAAACGAAGCCCGCGAGGCCCGGCAGGCCGAGCGCCGCGAAGAACGCCAGCGTCGTCATGCCCCAGTAGACCGGCATCGGTTGCGAGAGGCCGCCGAAGCCGTTCAGGTCGCGGTGGTGCGCGCGGTCGTAGATCACGCCGACCACGAGGAACATCGCGGCCGAGGACGTGCCGTGGTTGAACATCTGGAGCGCGGCGCCGTTCGTGCCCCACTCGGTCAGCGCGGCGACGCCCAGCAGGACGTAGCCCATGTGAGACACCGACGAGTAGGCGACCATCCGCTTGAAGTCGGTCTGCCCCAGCGCGACGTACGCGCCGTAGACGATCGAGATCACGCCCAGGACGCCCAGCGTGAACGCGAAGTCGTCGAAGGCCCCGGGGACGATCGGGAAGCACGCGCGCACCAGGCCGTAGCCGCCGAGCTTCAGCAGGATGCCGGCCAGGATGACCGAGATCGGCGTCGGCGCCTGGACGTGCGCGTCGGGCAGCCAGGTGTGGAACGGGAAGACCGGGATCTTGATCGCGAAGGCCACGAACAGGAACCAGAAGACCCAGGTCGTGAACTTCATGCCCAGCAGCATGCCGCCGGCGAAGAGGTTCGTGCCGAGCAGGTCGCCGCGCATCGCCATGGCGGTCAGCTCGGGGATGCTGAAGGTGCCGCTCTCGATCCGCAGGGCGATCACGGCGACGAGCATCAGCACCGAGCCCGCCAGCGTGTAGAGGAAGAACTTGATCGCCGCGTACTCACGCCGCGGCCCCCCCCAGATGCCGATCAGGAAGTACATCGGCAGCAGCATCACTTCCCAGAACACGTAGAACAGGAAGTAGTCGAGCGAGACGAACACGCCGAGGATGCCGACCTCGAGCAGCAGCAGCAGCGCGTAGTACGCCTTCTCGCCCTTCTGGATGCCGAAGCTGGCGGGGACGCCGATGAACAGCAACAGGGTGGTCAGCCACACGAGCGGCAGGCTGATCCCGTCGACGCCCACGTGGTAGAAGACGCCCAGGTTCAACAGCTCCGAGGTCTCGCTCGTGATCCACGGCGTCCGGAACTGGAACTGGTAGTCGACCACGCCCTTGTCGAAGCCGACGAAGTACAGCCAGGTCGCGAGCACCAGCGGGACGAAGGTCGTCACCAGGCTGATCAGCTTGATCGCGCCGACCGAGCGCTTCGGCGTCAACAGGACGACGGTCATCCCGATCAGCGGGATGAAGACGATCCAGTTCAGGAGGGTGTCTTGCATGGGTGGCCCTGAGAATCGGCGCGGAGGGGATGTTCCGCGGTGAGGGGGTGCTCGAGAGGCGGTCGGGGGGCGGCGGGGTCCGCGGTCAGGCGAGGAAGATCCACGCGAAGAGCAGCAGGAGGCCGCCGAACGCGAGCGAGGCGTACTGCTGGATGCGGCCCGTCTGGAACAGGCGCACCAGCGAACCGGTCGTGCTGGTGACGGCGGCGACGCCGTTCACGAGGCCGTCGACGATCGTCTTGTCGAACCAGGCCCAGAAGAAGCCGAAGGCGCGGTTCACCTTGCCGGCGCCGACGACCACGCCGTCGACGATCGTCTCGTCGATCCACTTGAAGGTCAGCGCGAGCACCATCGTGCCCTTGATGACCGTGGCGTTGACGACCTCGTCGACGTAGTACTTGTTCGCGACCGTCGTGTAGACCTCGCCGAAGCCCGCGGCGATGCGCGCGGGCAGGTCCTTGCGCCTCACGTAGAGGAACCAGGCGAGCAGGATGCCGCCGATGGCGACGAGCAACGAGCCGGTCATGGCCCAGGTGTGGCCGGTGTGCTGGCTGGCGAGGTACTGGTTCGCCGAGTCGCCGACGTAGGTGTTCATCTCCGTCAGCGCGATGCCCGGGAACATGCGGTCGACGCTGAAGACCTCGGCGACCGAGCCCGCGGCGTCCGAGGCGTGGCCGGCGTGCTCGTGGCTGATCTCGGAGGTCAGATCTTCGAACCACGTGCCGTGTCCGCCCAGGAGGTCGAAGTCGCGCAACCACATCTTGCCGCCGAACATGCCCAGGAAGGCGAGCACGAGCAGCGAGATGACCATCGGCTTGGGCGACTCGTGCGCGTGGTCGTACACGTGCTTGTCGCGCGGCTCGCCGAAGAAGGTCATGAAGATCAGGCGGAACATGTAGAAGGCCGTCATGGCCGCCGCCAGCAGGAGCCCGACGAAGGCGAAGAGTCCGGCGCCGTCGAGGCCGCCGGTCATCATCTTCATGTGGGCCGACTGGATGATCTTGTCCTTCGAGTAGAAGCCCGCGAAGAGCGGCACGCCGGCGATCGCGAGCGTGCAGATCAGCATCGCGAGGAAGGTCAGCGGCATCTTCTTCCGCAGGCCGCCCATCTTCCGCATGTCCTGCTCGTGGTGGCAGCCGTGGATCACGGAGCCGGCCGACAGGAACAGGCACGACTTGAAGAAGGCGTGCGTGACCATGTGGAACAGGCCCGCGACCAGGCCCAGGCCGCCGGTACCGATCCCCGCGACCATGAATCCGAGCTGACTGATCGTCGAGTAGGCGAGCACGCCCTTGATGTCGAAGACCGTCATGCCGATCGTCGCCGCGAACAGCGCGGTGACGGCGCCGAAGCAGGTGACGACGGTCAGGACCTCGGGCGACATCAGCGGGTAGCAGCGCCCCAGCAGGAACACGCCGGCCGCGACCATCGTCGCGGCGTGGATCATGGCGGAGACGGGCGTCGGGCCCTCCATCGCGTCCGGCAGCCAGATGTGCAGCGGGAACTGCGCCGACTTGCCGACGGTGCCGCCGAAGACCAGCAGGCCGGCCGCCGTCATCCAGGCCGGGTAGTCGCCGCCGTTCGCCGCGACCGTCTCCTGCGCCGCCTGCCAGAGCTCCGTGAAGCGGAACGTCTGGAAGTGGTAGTAGAAGATCATGATGCCGACGAACAGGCAGGTGTCCCCGACGCGCGTGGTCAGGAACGCCTTCTTGCAGGCGGCGGCGGCTTGCTTGATCCGGTGGCTGGTCGGGTCGTGGCTGAAGTGTCCGATCAGGAGGTAGGACATCAAGCCCATGATCTCCCAGAACACGAACAGGAAGAGGATGTTGTCCGACAGGACCAGCCCGAGCATCGCCACGGTGAAGAGGCTGATGTTCGCGAAGAAGATGTGATAGCGGCGGTCGCCCTTCATGTACCCCGTCGAGAACAGGTGCACGAAGAAGGAGACGATGCCGACGACGGCGAGCATCGCGGCGCCCAGGCCGTCGTAGAGGATCCCCGCGGTGACGTTCAGCGGGTCGGTGGCGCCCTTCTGGGTGTCGTACAGCCAGCGGAAGCCGAACCCCTCGTCCGCCCACGAGTCGTGGAAGAAGGTCTCGCCGCCCTGCGTCGCCGCGATGGCCTTGAACGCCATCCAGACGGTGATCAGCATCGTGACGAACATGCCGGACGTCAGCAGCCAGTCGCCCTTCCGCGGCAGGAAGCGCCCGAAGAAGATCTGGACGACGTAGCCGCAGAGCGGGATCAGCGGCACCGCCAGGAGCCACTTGAAGTCCGTCGCGGGATCGAAGGTCAGGTCCATGGGGATCGTGAGGGGGGCGTGCTACTCGCGCAGCAGGTCGACGTCGCTCGGCTTGACGGTGCCGAACAGCTGGAACACGTTCAGCACGATGCCGAGCGCGACGGCGGCTTCCGCCGCGGCGAGGATGATCACGAAGATCGCGAACATCCGCCCGTCCATGCCGTCACCGTTGAAGCGGTTGAAGGCGACGAAGTTGATGTTCGCGGAGTTGAGGATCATCTCGATCCCCATGAGCACGTAGATGACGTTGCGCCGGGTGATCAGGCAGGCGACTCCCAGCCCGAACAGCACCGTGGCGACGACGACGTAGGCCTCGAGTCCCATCAGTAGCCGCCCTCCTCGGCGGGATCGACCAGGTCGCTGGGCTTGCGGCGCGCGATGTAGACGGCCGCGACCAGCGCGACGGTCAGCAGCACCGCGGCCAGCTCGAACGGGACGAGGTAGCCGTCCTCGGCGCGCAGGAAGGCGGCGCCGATGTAGTCCGCGCGGCTCTCGATCTGCGGCAAGGTGTCCGCCCGCGCCCACTCGACCGTGGCGGCGACCTTGGCGCCGACCGCCAGCAGGGTGCCGAGCACGAGCACCACGCCCAGCCCGACGCGCGGCAGTTGCCGCTCCTTCAGGTCGGGCGGCGTGAGCATCACGCCGAAGAGGATCAGCACCAGGATGCCGCCGACGTAGATCAGGATCTGCGCCATCGCGAGGTAGTCGTGCCCGAGCAGGACGAACAGGCCCGCGACGCCGCAGAAGGTCGCCATCAGGCTGAACGCGCTGCGCACGACCGAGCGCTCCCAGATGCACATCAGGCCGCCGCCGAGCGTGAAGCTGGCGAAGAGCGCGAAGGCGGCGCCCTGGGTGCCCGCCGTCCTCGTCCCCCACGCCAGCGCCGCGAGCGTCGCGACGAGCAGCAGGGTGTAGAAGGTGAGCTGTTGCTTGCGCACGTCCATCAGCTGTCCTGCTCCTCGCCGGCCCCCGCGTCACCGCTCCCGGTATCACCGTTCGCGCCGGCGTCGCCCGCGTCCGCGGCCTTCTCGGCCTTCGCGGCCTCCTTGGCCTTCTTCGCGGCTTCCTTGGCGGCCTTCTTCTCCTCGGCCTCGCGCTTGCGGATGCGCGCCTCGCGCGACATGCCCTTGTACGACAGCAGGTCGAGGACGAGCTCCGAGCGGTCGAAGACCGTGAACGCGTAGTCCGCGCCCATGTGGATGCAGTCCTTCGGGCACGGGTAGACGCACAGCTCGCAGAACATGCACTTCTGGTAGTCGACGGTGAAGGAGACCCACTCGAGCTCCTTGCCGTGACGGATGGCGTCCATCTCGATGCAGTCGATCGGACAGGCGCGGGCGCAGGCGAGGCAGTTGATGCACTTCTCCTGCTCCAGGTAGTGGATGCCGCGGAAGCGGTCCGGGATCGGCAGGCGCTCGTCGGGGTACTGCACGGTGATCGGCTTCCGCATCAGGTACTTGCCCGTGATGCGCATGCCGACCGCGGTCGAGTAGACCGAGTCCCAGATGTTCTTGAGGTACCGGCGGACGGGGCTGGCTTTGACCATCGTTGTCGTCTCTCCGCCCCTAGAAGAGGGCGTACTTGAGTCCCTCCCACAGGCCCGCGCCGAGGACGCACAGGAGCGCGATCGGCGTGAGGTACTTGTATCCCATGGTCATCACCTGATCGATGCGCAGGCGCGGCAGCGTCCACCGCAGCCACATCATCAGGAAGATCCCGGCGAAGCCCTTCACCGCGAGCGTCGCGAAGCACACCAGCTGGTAGCCGATGCCGTCGCCGAACGCCTCGTGGGCGAGGTAGGTGAACGGCGACTCGAACCCGCCGAAGAAGAAGAACGCCGTGACCGCCGACATCAGGAACATCGCGGCGTACTCCTCCATGAAGAAGAACGACCAGCGGATGCCCGAGTACTCGGTGAGGAAGCCGGCGACCAGCTCCGACTCCGCCTCCGGCAGGTCGAAGGGCGCGCGCTTCGTCTCGGCGAGGACGGCGATGAAGAACACGACCGAGGCGGCTGCCACGAACGGGTTCTTGAACACGAACCAACCCATTCCGAAGAAGTCGGCCTGGTCGTGGCTCGCCTCGACCAGGTTGAACGTGCCCGCGACCAGCAGCGGCGCCAGCAGCGAGACACCGAGCGGGATCTCGTAGGCGACCACCTGCGCGGCCTCGCGCATCGCGCCGTACAGCGACCACTTGGAGTTCGACGCCCATCCGGCCATCACCACGCCGATCGTCGTGAGCGACGAGAACGCGAGGATCATGAACACGCCGAGGTCGAACCAGCCGAAGTAGAACGCCGGCGCCAGCGGGAGCGCGGCCATCGCCGCGAACAGCGCGCCCAGGAGGATCGACGGCGACAGCATGAACAGCATGCGGTCCGCGCCGACGGGGATCAGGTCCTCCTTGGTCAGCAGCTTGACGCCGTCCGCGATCGTCTGCGCCCAGCCGTGCCAGCCGCCGACGTACATCGGGCCGTAGCGACACTGGATGTGCGCCGACACCTTGCGCTCGAGCCACACGCTGACCATCGCGATCACGCTGACGATCGCGACCACGATCCCCACGCCGACCATCGCCGCCGTGACGACCACGCCCCAGTCGCCGACGAAGTCTGGCGCCAGGGGCTGCAGGAACCGGTAGATCGCGTTGCCGTCGTTCATCGCTGGGGGGCGGGCGGTGGAGGGGTGGTTCGGGCTGCGGAACGCGGGGGGATCAGCGGTCGGTCTCGCCGATCACGACGTCGGTCGAGCCGATGATCGCGACGGAGTCCGCCAGGAAGGTGTGCGGCATGATGTCCTCGAGGATCGGCAGGTTGCAGAAGCTCGGGCCGCGCACGCGGCAGCGCACCGCCACCTTGCCGCCGTCGGAGACGACGTAGTGACCGAGCTCGCCGCGCGGGTTCTCGATGCCGACGTAGGCCTCGCCCGGCGGCACGCGCAGCACCTTGGGCAGCTCGGCGATCGTCGGGCCGTCCTCGATGTTCTCGAGGCACCAGCGCACGATCTTGATCGACTCCATCATCTCCTGGACGCGCACGTAGACGCGGTCCCAGCAGTCGCCGAGCTGACCTTGCTCACCCGTGCCCAGCGGCACGTCGAAGACGTTCGCGTCGCAGATCTCGCCGTAGATCATGTACGGCATGTCGCGGCGCAGGTCCCAGTCGATGCCGGACCCGCGCACCATCGGACCGGTCAGGCCGAAGTCGAGCGCTTGCGCCGGCGTGATCACGCCGATGTCCGCCGTCCGCTTGATGAAGATGTGGTTCAGCATCAAGAGGTCGCGGTACTCCGCCCACTTCTCCTCGAAGACGTCGCAGAAGTACGCGACCTCCTCGAGCCAGCCGGGAGGCGCGTCGTTGAAGACGCCGCCGATGCGCAGGTAGCTGTACGTGAGCCGCGCGCCGCAGATCTTCTCGAAGAGCATGAGCAGCCACTCGCGCTCCCGGAAGCAGTACAGGAACGGCGTGAACGCGCCCAGGTCGAGCCCGTAGGTGCCGAACGCGACCAGGTGCGACGCGATGCGGTTCAGCTCGGCGCAGATCGTGCGCAGCATCGTCGCGCGGCGCGGGATCTCGATGCCCAGCAGCGCTTCCACGGCCAGCGAGTAGCCGAGGTTGTTGTTCATCGCCGCCAGGTAGTCGTAGCGGTCGGTGTACGGCAGGTACTGCAGCCACTCGACGTTCTCGCCGATCTTCTCCGCGCAGCGGTGCAGGTAGCCGAGGTGCGGCTGCGCGCCCGTGACGAGCTCGCCGTCGGCGCGGATCAGGATCCGCATCACGCCGTGCGTCGCCGGGTGCTGCGGGCCCATGTTGACCTCGAGGTCCTGGGTCCGCACGTCCATCATGAACTCGCGCTCGCCCTTCTGGGAGGCGACGCGCTGGTCCGCGACGGTGATCGTCGGCGTGTGTTCCTTCGTCTGATCGCTCATGGCGCCCGGGCTACTCGCAGGAGATGCCGTGGTACTCCTTGGGGAACTCGTAGTCCTTGCGCAGCGGGTACCCGGCCCAGTCGTCGGGCAGCAGGATGTTCCGCGGGTCCGGGTGGCCGGCGAAGGTGATGCCGAACATCTCCCCGCACTCGCGCTCGTGCCACTGCGCCGCGCGGTACACGGCGGTCGCCGACGCGATCGTCGCCGCGCCCTTCGGCAGCAGCGCCTTGACCGCCAGCCGGTGCTTGTGGCGCAGCGACAGGAGCTGCGCGTTCACCCAGAAGTTCTCGTCGTCCTTGCCGGGATCGGTCGCGGTCAGGTCGACGAGTTGCTCGAAGCCGAGGCGCTCATCGTCGCGGCACACGCGCAGGAATTGCGTCCACTGCGCCGGATCGACCAGCACGAACGCGTCGCCGGCGCGCCCCTTGTCCTTCTTGTCCTCGGGGTCCGCATCGCGCGGCAGGTCGCAACCCGTGAGCCCCGGCGCGTCCACCGCGCGCAGGCGGTCGTAGATGCCTTGGAAGTCCATCGTTCGCCTCAGGCGGGACGCGCGGGTTTGCGGATCACGGAGCTGTTCCGGATCTTGTCCTGGAGCTTCATGAGCCCTTCCATCAGCGCTTCCGGGCGCGGCGGACAACCGGCGATGTACACGTCGACGGGCACGACGCGGTCGACGCCCTTCACCACCGTGTAGCCGTACTTGTAGTAGGGCCCGCCACCCGTCGCGCAGGCACCCATCGCCATCACGTACTTCGGGAAGGGCATCTGGTCGTAGAGGCGCTTGATGCGCTCGGCCATCTTGAAGTTGACCGTACCCGCCACGATCATCAGGTCCGCCTGTCGCGGCGTCGCGCGGAACGCGCCGGCGCCGAAGCGGTCCAGGTCGTGGTGCGCCGCGCCGACCGCCATCATCTCGATGGCGCAGCAGGCGAGCCCGAAGGTCATCGGCCAGATGCTGGACAGGCGCGCCCAGTTGATCAGCCAATCGACCTTCGTCGTGAGCAGGTTGTCCTCGAAGCGGTTCTCGATCAGCGACATCGTCTCACTCCGTGCGTCGGCGCCTCAGGCCGCTTCTTCGTCGGGGTCCGCGTCCTCCGCGTCCCCGGCCTCGTCGTCACCCGACTCGGCGTCCTCGGCGGCTTCCAGTTCCGACAGGCTGGGCACGGCGGAGCGCGCCTCGCTCGGCAGGTCCGGGCGGTACTCGTCGCCCTGGTACTCGGCGGTCCAGGACAGGTCGCCCTTGGCCCAGACGTAGGCCAGGCCGAGGAACAGGATGGTGATGAAGAGGAAGCCCTCCACCAGCGCGAAGCCGCCGATGCCGGCCCCGGCACCCTCCCCGGCGAGCGCGCTCTTCGTCACGATCGCCCAGGGGAAGAGGAACGCGATCTCGACGGCGAAGATCAGGTAGACGAGCGCGACCGTGTAGTAGCGCACGTCGAAGTTGATCCAGGCGTCACCGATGGTCGGTTCGCCGCACTCGTAGACCTCGAGTCCGTCCTCGGTCTTGCGGGTCGGGCGGATGATCGCCCCGACCAGCATGTTCACGATGACGAAGACGAAACCGACGCCGGCGAAGACCAGGGCGTTGAAGTAGTCGAAGTGCATGTGGAGGGGGTGACCGCGCCGAGGGCGTGCGGAGCCTCGACCCCGTCCGCGACCCGGGTGGAAGGTCGTGGTTCGGAGGGCGGTGTCGGGGACCGAACGGTTGCGGACCCCGCGGGGAGCGAGGACGTCCGAAGGCGCGGGCGGATGGAGTCTGAGGGGCCCTGAATGCCCTGTCAAGCGGGGCGACCCGCGTGACGGGCGCCGCGCGGCGGTGCGTCGCGCACGGCCGACGTCGCCCTCGACCGCGCGAGGGACCGCGCCGGGATCGCCGCCGGCGCGGGGCGAACCGCGCCGCGGCGCGGCGGTCGAGGGGAACGGGGGCCGACGTCGCGACGCCCGCTCCGCCCGCGCGGGACCGCCCGGGTGGAGGGGCGGCCGGGCGCGGCGGCGACCGCCTCCCGGGGCGGGTCCCTCCGCTCGTGGGTCCCTCGGTCGTGGGCCCGCCGGCGCGCCGCGGCCGGGACGCGCGGACGGCCGCTCCCTCCCCGCTCCCCGTTCGGAAGCCGCGCCTCCGATTTCACCCCCCACCCGATGGACCATGCGCTGCTGGACCGCCCTCGCCCTGCTGACGGCCCTCCCCTGGGCCCTCACGGCCTGCTCACCTCCGTTTCACCTTCCGTTCGCCCCCACTTGGCACCCCGAAGGCTTCCTCTGGGCCGCCGGCGGCCTGCTGCTGCCCCTCGCGGCCCGCCCGCGAACGGCGTGCCCGACCGGTGGAATCGGAGCTCACGGGGACGTGAGGTCTGGCGCGGAACAGGAAGGCCAATTATTATAGTCGCCCCCGCGCGACCACCGCCGTCGCGCGTAACCCCCGCCCTGACAGATCCTCATGGTTGTCCTGAACGCCGAGTCCGTGCTGCACGGACCGGAGAAAACGAACGCGTGGGGCCAGACGCTGACCCTCGATCTCGGTACCCCCGACTCGACGCTGGCCATCTCCCGCGACAACCGCCTGCCGCGCACCGCGGTGGTGGTCACCCTGGCCGCTCGCGAGCTCATGCGCCTGTCGAAGGAAGGGACGAAGGTCGAGCACATCCTCGTCATCGGCTCCGAAGTCGACCCGACGATGCACCCCGGCTTCCGGGAGATCAGTGAGAACTTGCGCGCCCTCCGCCAGAAGTGGTTCCCGCGCGCCAAGCTCGTGCTGATCTCGAACGAGCCGTCGATCGACAGCGCCGAGGTGCGCATCGCGCTCGGCGTCTACGACAAGCCGGTCATCCGCTTCGAGCACGGCACGACGAAGACCTTCTCGAAGATGACGGGGCGCAAGAGCACCGAGCTGGGCGAGATGACCCGCTTCCTGTCGACGCTGGAACGACTGATCGTGCGCGCGTGCTTCGTGCGCGGCGACGTCGACAACTCCACCGACAGCGAGATCAAGGGCTGGATCCGCCGCCTGAACGATCTCTCTCCCAAGGAAGTGCAGCTGTTCAGCCCCGACGCGAAGAAGCGCGGGCCGCGGCGCGGCATCACGAAGACGCGCATGAACGAGATCGTGGACCAGCTCAGCGACAAGGTCAGCGCGCCGGTGACGGTACTCGAGGCCTCCGAGATCGACGACTGCACCCTGTGACCCAGGCGGCGCCGATCGTCCGCTTCGAAGCGGCGACGCGACACTACGGCGAGATCCGAGCCCTCGACGGCTTGGATCTCGCGCTGTACCCGGGCGAGGTGTTCGGCCTGCTGGGCCCGAACGGCGCCGGCAAGACGACGGCGCTGCGGCTGCTGACCGGCCTCGAGCGCCCGGACGCGGGGCGCGTGTTCGTCGGCGAGGTCGACGTCGCGGAGGATCCGCTGGCCGCGCGACGACAGCTCGCCTACCTGCCGGACGGCGCGCCGCTGTACGCGAACCTGTCGCCGCGCCAGCACCTGGCGCTCGTCGGCCGAGTGTACGGGCTGGGTGAGGACGAGATCCGCGCGGAGGGCGACCGCCTGCTCGACGCGCTGGACCTGGGTGACCGCCGCGACGACCCGGTCGGACGCTTCTCGCGCGGCATGCGCCAGAAGGCGGCGCTCGCCTGCGCGCTGCTGCCGCGTCCCGACATCCTGATCCTCGACGAGCCGCTCAGCGGGCTCGACGCGCCGACCGCCGGCGTGTTCAAGGAGATCCTGCGCGCCTGGGCCGACCGCGGCGGCGCGGTGCTCTACACCTCGCACCTGCTCGACGTCGTCGAGCGCGTGTGCGACCGCATGGCGATCCTGGACCACGGGACGCTCGTGGGCCTCGGCACCCTCGACGAGCTGCGCGCCCGCGCGGGATCCGAGGGCACGCTCGAGGACGTCTTCCGCCGCGTCGCCCACAGCGCCGACCCGCGTGAGGCGGCGGCGCGCGTGCTCGGCGAGTGACCGCCGCGGAGTTGGGGGAAAGTACGGAGCCGGGCTCGTTTTTTCACCGCCGACGCGACGCAGTGAGGGGGCGGAGCCCCCTCACTGCGTCGCGTCGGCGGTGAAAAA
>JAUHYB010000335.1 GCA_030426745.1 bacterium | reverse complement strand
CGGCGGCCTCTGGCCGCCGCGGTCCGCTAACCCGACGATTCTGCACCCGGCACGGTACCTTCGGCCACGCGGTCGCGACGGTCAGCGCGACCTCGCGCGCCGCCGAACGGCGCCGACGCGCCGCGCTAGTCGCGCTTCTTCTTCGACGCCTTCTTGGCCGGCTTCTTCGCCGCCGCGTCGCTCTTCGCCGGCTTCGTGTCGCCGGTCTTCTCCGCGGCCTGACCCTTCTTGTAGGAGTCGCTGCGGTAGTCGGTCTCGTAGAAGCCGGAGCCCTTGAAGATCACGCCGGCGCCGCTGCCGATGCGGCGCGCGAGCTTCATCGCGCCGCACGACGGGCACTTGCGCTTGGGCTTCTCGCTCATCGACTGGAAGACCTCCAGCTCGTGGCCGCAGGACTCGCAGACGTAGTCGTAGGTCGGCATCAGTCGCGCGCCTCCTCGGCGTCGTCGTCGGCACCGTCGGCGTCGGCGGCCTCCGCCTCGGGCTTGCCGGCGACCTTCACCTGCGCGGCGCGCAGCGTGCGGTCGGCGATGGTGTAGCCCTTGCGCGTGACCTCGACGATCGTGCCGTCCTCGTGATCGTCCGAGGGGACGACCTCGAGCGCGTCGTGGCGGCGCGGGTCGAAGGCGGCGTCGGTGGCGATCGGCTTGACGCCCTCGCGCTCGAGCAGCGCCACCATCTGGTTGCGCGTCATCTCGACGCCGTACTTCAGGTTCTGCGCCTCCTGCGACTCGACGGGCGCGGCCAGCGCCATGTCCATGAAGTCGAGCACCAGCAGGAGCTCGAGCAGCATCGACTCCTTCGCGCGCCCGACGGCCGCGTCGATGTCGGTCTGCAAGCGGCGGCGCAGGTTCTGGTAGTCCGCGCGCGCGCGCTGCCACGCGTCGAGGTACTCGCCGCGCTCGCGCTCGATGCGCTGCTCCTCGGTCTCCTCGCGCTCGAGCGCGGAGTCCTCGGTCTCGGTCGTTTCGTCCTGCGCGACGGCCTCGGGCTCCTCGCCCTCCGGCTCCTCGCCGCGCTTCTTCTTGGAACGCAGTGCCATGGGATCAGCTGAAGTAGGAAGCGATCTTGTCGAAGAACGACTTGTTGCCCGACTCGCTCGACTCGATCTCGCCGAACTCGCGCAACAACTCCTTCTGGCGGTCCGTCAGCTTCTTCGGGACCTCGATGAACACGCGCACGAGCTGGTCGCCGCGGCCGCGGCGCTCCATGTGCGGCAGGCCCTGGTCGCGCAGGCGGAACACCTTGCCGCTCTGCGTGCCGGGGGGGATCGTCATCTCGACCTTGCCGCGCAAGGTGGGGATCTCGACCTTGTCGCCCAGCGCGAGCTGCGCGTACGAGAAGGGCACCTCGGTCATCACGTCGGGGCCCGAGCGCTGGAACATCTTGTGCTCGATCTCGCGCACGACGACGTACAGGTCGCCGCGCGGCGCGCCGGGGTCGCCGACGTCGCCTTGGCCGCTGACGCGCAGCTGCACGCCCTCCTCGATGCCGGCGGGGATGCGCAGCTCGACGTCGCTCTTCTCCTGCTGCTTGCCGGAGCCCTTGCACGACTTGCACGGCTTCTCGATCACCTGGCCCTCGCCGCGACAGGTCGGGCAGGTCGAGGCCATCGTGAAGAAGCCCTGCGAGCGCTGCACCTGGCCGCGGCCGCCGCAGGTCTGGCAGGTCGTCTTGCCGGAGCCGTCCTCCCCGCCGGAGCCCTTGCAGGTGTCGCAGTGCTCGTAGCGCTTGAGCGACACGGTGCGCGTGACGCCCTCGTCGATCTCCTCGAGCGTCAGGTCGAGCACGATGCGCAGGTCGCGACCGGGGCGCGGGCCGCGCGGTCCGCGGCGCCCGCGGCCGCCGAAGATGTCCCCGAAGCCGCCGCCGAAGATGTCGCCGAAGGCCGAGAAGATGTCCTCCATGTTGGAGAACCCGCCTTGCCCGGCGCCCGCGCCGAAGGCGGCGTGGCCGAACTGGTCGTACTTCTGGCGCTTCTCGGCGTCGCCGAGCACGTCGTACGCCTCGGCGGCGTCCTTGAACTTCTGCTCCGCCTCCTTGTCCCCTTCGTTGCGGTCGGGGTGGTGCTTCAGCGCCAGCTTGCGATACGCCTTCTTGATCTCGTCCTCGGAGGCGTTCTTCTCGACGCCGAGGATCTCGTAGTAGTCGCGCTTGTCGCTCATGGTCGTGGGGGGGCGGTGGGGCGGAGTCGGAGGCACCCCGACGCGGCCCGGTGGGGTCGCGCCGGGGTGCCGTGCACGTCGGTGACGAGGATCAGACGACGCTGCCGTCGATCGGGTCGCCGTCCTCGTCCTTCAGCTCGGTGACCATGGTGTCGGTGGTCAGGAGCAGGCCCGAGATGCTGGCGGCGTTCTGCAGCGCGGCGCGCACGACCTTCGCGGGGTCGATGACGCCGGCCTTGAACATGTCCTCGTACTTGTCGGCGAGGGCGTTGTAGCCGGTGGTCTTGCCCTTCTCGCGGACGTTCTCCGCGACGACCGAGCCGTCCTGGCCGGCGTTCTCCGCGATCTGGCGCAGCGGGGCGGACAGCGCGCGGCGCACGATGTTCGCGCCGAACTGCTCGTCGCCCTTCAGCTTCAGCGCGTCGACAGCCGCCTCCGCGCGCAGCAGCGCGGTGCCGCCGCCGGGGACGACGCCTTCCTGGATCGCGGCGCGCGTGGCGTTGAGGGCGTCCTCCATGAGGTCCTTCATCGCCTTCATCTCGGCCTCGGTCTTGCCGCCGACGCGGACGACCGCGACGCCGCCCGACAGCTTCGCGCGGCGCTCTTCGAGCTTCTCGCGGTCGTAGTCGGACTTGGTGTTCTCGATCTGGATGCCGATCTGCTTCACGCGGTCGGCGATCGCCTTCTTGGCGCCGCCGCCCTCGATGATCGTCGTCGAGTCCTTCGTGATGCGCACGCGCTTGGCGGTGCCGAAGTGCTCGTTGGTGACGTTCTCGAGGCTGATGCCGAGCTCCTCGGTGATCGCCGTGCCGCCCGTCAGGGCCGCGATGTCACCCAGGTACGCCTTGCGACGCTCGCCGAAGCCGGGCGCCTTGACGGCGCAGACGTTCAGGATGCCTTTCAGGCGGTTGATGACGAGCGCGGCGAGCGCCTCGCCCTCGATGTCCTCGGCGATGATCAGCAGCGGACGGCCGGTCTGCGCCGCCTTCTCGAGCACCGGCAGGAACTCGCGGACGTTCGAGATCTTCTTGTTGTAGATGAAGATCATCGGGTCCTCGAGCTCGGCCGTGAGCTTGCCGAGGTCGGTGGCGAAGTAGGGCGACAGGTAGCCCTTGTCGAACTCCATGCCCTCGACGACGTCGAGCGAGGTCTCCATGCCGGAGTTCTCCTCGATCGTGATCACGCCGTTGTCGCCGGCGCGCTCGAAGGCCTCGGCCAGGATCTCGCCGACCGCCGGATCGTTGTTGGCGGAGATCGTCGCGACGTTCGCCTTGTCGGCGCGCGTCTTGACCTTGCGGCTCTGCGAGGCGATCGACTCGACCGCGGCGGCGGTCGCCTTCTCGATGCCGTTGCGCAGCGCGATGGTGTTCACGCCGGTCGCGAGGTACTTGAGGCCCTCGTTGAAGATCGCGGAGGCGAGCACGGTCGCCGTCGTGGTGCCGTCACCGGCGACGTCGTTCGTCTTCGTCGCGACCTCGTTCACGAGCTTGGCGCCCATGTTCTCGAAGGGGTCCGCGAGGTCGATCTCCTTCGCGACCGACACGCCGTCCTTCGTCACGGCGGGCGAGCCGAAGGACTTCTGCAGGATCACGTTGCGGCCGGCGGGGCCGAGGGTGACGCGGACGGTCTTGGCGAGCTTCTCGAT
>JAUHYB010000334.1 GCA_030426745.1 bacterium | reverse complement strand
TTCGTGGTCCTGATCTGCCTGACGGCGGTCGCGTCGGGCGGCTTGCAGGTGCGCGGGCACTTCGCCGCGCCGGCGTTCGCGCCGGTGATCCTGAACCTGGTGTGGATCGGCGCGCTCGTGGTCATCGGCGTCGGGTTCGACGCCTTCGCGCTGCAGGCCGGCGGCGACGGCACGCTGGACGCGGACCGCGAGCTGTCGATGGTGCGCGCGCTGGCGTGGGGCGTGTTGCTGGCGGGCGTGCTGCAGCTCGTCGCGCAGCTGCCGCCCCTGCGCCGCTTCGGCCTGCTGGGCGGCAGAGCGCCGAGCGCGGAGGATCGCGCCCGCGCGCGCGCCGACGCGAAGTCGGTGATCCTGCGCAGCATGCCGCTGGCACTCGGCGCGGCCGTCTACCAGATCAACGTGATGATCGACGGCCTGATGGCGGAGAGCCTGTTGCCGGACGGCGGGCCGACCGCGCACTACTTCGCGAACCGCGTGCAGCAGTTCCCGATGGCGTTGATCTCGATCGCGGCGACCAGCGCGGTGTTCCCGGCGCTCGCGGCGCTCGGCCAGACCGGCGACCGCGCGGGCCTGCGCCGCTTGCACGACCGCACGCAGCGCGCGATCGCCTTCGTCGCGCTGCCCGCGGCCGCGGGACTGTTCGCGCTGTCGTTGCCGATCATGTCGGCGCTGTTCGAACACGGGCGTTACGGCGCGGAGGGCGTGGCGCGCTCGGCCCACGCCTTGCGCGCGCTGTCGCTGGCGGTGTTGCCCGCCGGCGCGGTCGGCCTGTGCGCGCGCACCTACTACGCGGTCGGCGACTTCCGCACGCCGGCGATCGTGTCCGTCGCGATGCTCGTGTTGAACGTCGCGCTGAACCTGGTGTTCCTCGTCGGCCTCGAGATGGACGTCGAGGGCCTGGCGTGGGCGACGGCGGTGACCAGCTGGTGCAACCTCGTGGTGCTGTGGCCCGGGCTGTCGCGCCGCCACGGGCTCGCGCCCAGCGAGGTCGACGTCGGGCGCGGCGTCGCCGGCAGCTTCGCGGCGGCGGCGGCCTGCGGCGCAGCGGCGTGGGGCGTCTGGCGGGTGACGCACGGGTCGCTCGGGACCCTGCCCGCGGTCGCGCTGGCGATCCTGGCGGGCGTCGCCGCGGAGGTCGGCGCGGCGCTGGCGCTGCGCCTGCCGGAGGCGACGCGGCTCGCAGAGCGCATCGGTCGCTCCCGCCGCTGACTTTCCGCTCCAGGGCTCCCGTCCACCGGTGGTGTGGCCTAAGTCCGGTGACCACACCATCTAGTATCCCCCCGGGACACGTCCCGAACACGGGAGCTGATTTGGCTTGGAGTTGCCCGGAGGGGGCTGTAGCTTGGTCCGAACGTCGAGAGGGGTCTGATCGGCGACCGTAAGCCCTTGGCCAGAAAAGGATTAGGTCGCCCGATCGTCGGTTCCGCGTTCGTGTCGCCGCCTGGGAGGGGGGCGTTCCGGCCTCGACCGACCCGGATCCGCCGCGCGGTCCGCGTCCCCTCACCGTTGTTCCGTCCGCGGAGGCGTCCTGCGCCTCCGGAGCGGGCCCGGCCGATCGCTTCGTGCCGCGCCCGTCGCCACCCCCTCGCCCGAAGTCCCCACCGCACCCGATGAAGCAGAACGTCGAGCCCTCCGCCTCTCCCAAGAAGTCGGCCTCGTCCAACGACTCCTCGCAAGGATCCCGCCGCTCCCACGCGGACCCGATCGCCGTCCTCGACGCGATCGATCCGCCCGAGCACCTGACGCAACCCGACCTGTCGGGCAACGCGATCACGGTCCTCGAGCGTCGCTACCTGAAGAAGGACGCGGACACGGGTTCGGTGATCGAGACGCCCCGCCAGCTGTTCTGGCGCGTCGCGAGCCACGTCGCGAAGGCGGACCTCCAGTTCAAGAGCGGCACCGCCGACCAGGCGCTCTCCGTCGCGGAGGAGTACTACGACCTGATGGCGCGGCGCAAGTTCATGCCGAACAGCCCGTGCCTCATGAACGCCGGCCGCGAGATGGGCATGCTCTCCGCCTGCTTCGTGATCCCGGTCGAGGACTCGATCGAGGGCATCTTCGAGGCGATCAAGGCGACCGCGCTGATCCAGAAGGCCGGCGGCGGTACCGGCTTCAGCTTCTCGCGCCTGCGCCCGCAGGGCGACCTCGTGCGCTCGTCGGGCGGCACCACCGAAGGCCCGCTGTCCTTCATCCAGGTCTTCTCGAAGGCGACCGACGCGATCCAGCAGGGCGCGTTCCGCCGCGGCGCGAACATGGGCATCCTGCGCGTCGACCACCCCGACGTGATGCGCTTCATCACGTTCAAGGACGACCGCACGCGCCTGACCAACTACAACATCTCGGTCGGCGTGACGAACCGCTTCATCGACGAGCTGCGCAACGACGCCTCGGCGATCCACGAGGTCAAGAACCCGCGCACCGGCAAGTGGTCGCCGCTGGAGAAGACCAACGCCGCCGGCGAAGGCACCGGTGAGTACTGGACCGTCGGCCAGATCTGGGACGTGATCGTGCAACACGCGCACGAGAGCGGCGAGCCGGGCGTGATCTTCATCGACCGCATCAACGAGCAGAACCCGATCAAGAACGTCGGCGAGATCGAGGCCACGAACCCCTGCGGCGAGCAGCCCCTGCACCCGTACGACTCGTGCAACCTGGGCTCGATCAACCTCGGCATCCTCGTCAAGGAAGAGGGCGGCAAGCCGACCTTCGACTGGGACGAGTACAAGTCGATCATCCACACCACGACGCGCTTCTTGGACGACGTGATCGAGGTGAACCGCTACCCGCTGCCGCAGATCGACAACATGTCGAAGACGACGCGGCGCATCGGTCTCGGCGTGATGGGTTTCGCCGACGCGCTGTACAAGCTCGGCATCCCCTACAACTCGGAGGAGGGCACGGCCTTCGGCGAGCGCATCATGAAGGTGCTCAACGACGAGTCGCACCTCGCGTCCGAGATGCTGGGTGAAGAGCGCGGCGTCTTCCCGGCGTGGGAAGGCTCCGACTGGGAGAAGGCGGGTCGCAAGATGCGCAACTCCTACACCACGACCATCGCGCCGACCGGCACGATCTCGATCATCGCCGGCTGCTCCGGCGGCATCGAGCCGATGTTCTCGCTGGCGTTCCAGCGCCAGGTGATGAAGGACACCCAGGGTCGTCCGACCATCATGAACGAGGTGAACTACGTCTTCGAGAAGTCGGCGCGCGAGGCCGGCTACTTCTCGGACGAGCTCGTCGACCGCATCCTCTCCGAGGGCACGCTGCACCACATCGACGAGGTGCCGGACGAGCACAAGGCGCTGTACGTCACCGCGCACGACATCACGCCCTACTGGCACATGCAGATGCAGGCGGCCTTCCAGCGCCACTGCGACGCGTCGATCTCGAAGACGATCAACTTCCCGCGCGAAGCGACCGTCGACGACGTGCGTGAGATCTACGAGCTCGCGATCGACGAAGGCGTCAAGGGCGTCACCGTCTACCGCGACGGCTGCCGCGAGATGCAGCCGATGGCGCTGAAGAACGAGAAGACGGAAGCCGCCGCCGCGGCCGCCCCCGCGCCGCCGGCCGGCGTCGAGGCGATGACCCCGGAGGAGCTGCGCCCGATCCGCCTCCCCGAGATCATGTCCTGCCTGCGCATCCGCCAGATGACGCCCTTCGGCAACATGCACGTGAAGGTGTCGGTGGACCCGATCTCCGGCCGCGAGCGCGAGGTCTTCGCGCAACTCGGCAAGGGCGGCGACGTCGCGAACTCCGACCTCGAGGCCATCTGCCGCATCCTGTCGCTGTGGCTGCGCTCGAACGGCAGCCTC
>JAUHYB010000333.1 GCA_030426745.1 bacterium | reverse complement strand
CGCAGGTGACCGGGATCGCGCCCTGGTCCCACGCGGAGACCTCGATGATCGTCGTCACCGTCGCGCCGGTCGCGTTCGTCCACGCGGCGGCCTCGTTGTCGCCGAAGGTGAAGCCCTCGGCCAGCGTCGTGAAGCCGTCGCCGCACTGGGTGACCGTCGCGTCGTACAGGTACAGCGACAGGTCCTCGCCGTCGGCCCAGGTGTGGAAGACCTCGACGGTGAGCTCCTGGCCCGCGGGGACGTCGATGCGGAAGAAGTCGGGGTCGAGGGCGCCCGAGCCGAGGCCTTGCACGGTCAAGCCGGTGTGCAGTCCGGGCGCGACGACGGCCGCGCCGGTGCAGGAGTCGTTCGGCTCGAACGAGTCGGGCGAGGTGCACTGGGCGTGGGCCGCGCCGGACGCGACGTGCAGGGCGGCGGCGAGGAGGATCGTGTGGAGCGAGCGGGTGACGGCGCGGTGCAAGGCTGTGCCTCCGGAAGGGCGCTGTGTGGCGGGGGGGGACCCGTGGTCCCCGGATGAGAGCGTGCGCCCCGCCCGCGCGCGGCGAAATCGCGCCGCGGTCAGGGTCGCGTAAGTTCCGGCGCACGCGTCTCGGCGCGCGCCTCGCGCTGCCGCGACGCCCGAACGGTCGGGCGTCGGCGAGCGGATACGTCGCGGGGGAACGCTGCGCTCCGCCGCGACGCCCGGCTACAACCAGCTCACGCGCAGGCCGGCGCTGAAGTTCGATCCGGCGCCGCAGGGCGAGAGCATCGGGTCGCGGTACCACTGCTGGTAGTAGCGCGTGTGCCCGGGGCCGGGCACGTTGCCCTGCGTGGCGATCGAGCCGCTCGTGCTGCCCGCGCCGCGCCCGTCGAGGATCACGACTTCGACGCGCTCCGTCGGGTTGCCCGCGCAGAGCAGGCCGTCCTTGAACGGGACCGCCGTCAACGTCGCGCCCTGTACCAGCATGCTCGGCTGGTTCGGCCGCGCTTGCGAGACGGTCAGCACCAGGTCGTCCAGCGCGAACAGCGCCGTGCCGGACGCGGTCAGCACCGCGCCGTGGCCCTGGCTGTTCTGACAGCCCTCGCCCGCGCCGAGCGCGGAGAGGTTGCCGCACGGGCACCCGACGACGCCGGCGCCGGAGTTCCAGGTGCCGTCGCCGAAGCAGATCGGCGAAGCGAGGGGCGTGCCGCTGAACAGGGCCGTCAGGTCGTACTGGTTGCACGCGTCGGTCTGCCACGGCTTGACCTCCAGGTAGAAGGTCGCCTGCTGACCCGTCTCGTTCGTGAAGAACAGGACCTCGTCGTCGTTCGACGTCGCCGCGACGGCGATCGAGCCGAAGGGGTTGCTGCACGCGAAGGGCGCGTCGAACAGCTTCATGTCCAGGTCGCCGTTCGCCGCGACGTGCACCGCGTGCACCTCCAGCGTCTCGCCGGCGTCGAGCTGCAGCTCGTAGTAGTCGGCGTCGGAGTAGGACGTGAACAGGCCCGGGTACGTCGCGTGCGTGATCGCCGCGGCGCCGAAGCAGGTGTCGTTCTCCTCCAGGTGGTCGTCCGGCACCTGCAGGCAGGGGTCGGGCGCGCTGGCGATGTCCAGCGAGTAGTCGTTGCAGCTGTCGGGCGCCCCGCTGTCGGTCTCCACCGCGAGCGTCAGCGTCGCCGTGGCGGCGCCGGAGTTCGTGTAGGTGAAGCTCTCGATGCCGGACCACCCTTGCTGGTCGATCAGCGTGGTGCACGTCGTGTCGTCGTACAGCGTGATCAGCAGCGGGTGGGACGACGGGTCGTACGACGCGTCGATCGTCATGCGGTCGCCCGCCGGGACGTCCAGGCGGTAGTAGTCGCGATCCGACCCGGAGACGAACAGATTCTGGTGCAGGCCGGTCGGCATCGCCGCGCCGGACGCGCAGTCGTCGTTCGGCTCGAAGGAGTCGTCCGCGCCGTTGATGCACGGGTCGGGCACGACCTCGAACTGCAGGTCGTACGACAAGCACGTCGTCGTCGCGAACGGCGGCTCGTCGACGCGGACCGTGTAGGTCTGCGTCGAGCCGCTGAGGTTCGTGTAGGCGACCTCGTCGACGCCCGCGAAGCTCGCCTCGTCCACGGGGTTGCCGCAGAAGGGGTCGGAGTACAGCGTCGCGCGCAGCGCGCCGTCGAGGGGGTCGTACACGGCGCGCGCGGTCAACCGGTGACCGTCGGGCACGTCGACCTGGTAGTGGTCGGGGTCGTTCTCGACGAAGAACAGGCTGGTGTAGGTCCCTGCCGTCAGCAGCGCCGAGGACGCGCAATCGTCGTTGGGCTCGTACAGGTCGTCGGGGACCGCGAGGCACGGGTCGGGCGCGACCGAGACCGCCAGGTCGTAGGTGTTGCACCCGTCCTCGGCGAAGATCGGCACCGAGACCTCGAGGTAGACGGTGCGCGCGGCGCCGGTGTTGTTGCCCCAGGCGACCGTGTCGTTGCCCGTGTTCCCCATGGCGTCGACCACGAGCACGCAGTTCGAGTCCGTCGCCAGCGAGAGCTGGATCTCACCGTCGCCCGCGAGGTAGGTGGCGTCGAAGACGACGCGGTCCAGGGGCTGGACCACGATGCTGTAGTAGTCCGGGTCGAACTTCGAGACGAACAGGCCGGTGTGCGACCCGGTGGAGACCGCGACGGGCGACTGGCACGCGTCGTTGGGCTCGAAGGCGTCGTCGGGCGCCTGCAAGCACGCGTCGGGCGCCGTCGCGACCTGCAGCGAGTACTCGTTGCAGGCGGGGAAGTTCACCGGGAAGACGGTGAACGACGCGTCCACGGGCGCGCCCGTGTCGTTCGTCCACCGGACCGTGTTCGAGCCCTCCCAGGACGCGCTCTCGACCAGCGTCGAACACGACGTGTCCGAGAAGAGGTCGATCTGCAGGTCCTGGCCGAAGCCGTCGATCCCGTAGAACAGGTCGACGGTCAGGCGGTCTCCCGCCGGGACCGTCACCCGGTAGTAGTCGAGGTCGGTGTCGCGCACGACGAGGCCCGTGTAGATGCCGGCGGCCAGCGACGTCGCGCTCGCGCAGTCGTCGTTGTCCTCGTACGCGTCGTCCAGCGCCGTGCCGCAGACGTCGGGGCCGACGTCGACGACCAGGTCGTACTCGTCGCAGGTGACGGGCACCTGCGTGCCACCGTACGCGACGACCATCGCGACGATCGTCACGGTCGAGCCCGTCGTGTTGACCCACGACGCGAACTCGTTGTTCTCGTCCAGGTTGGAGGCGGCGACGCCGCCGAACAGCGCGCCGCAGGACGGCTGCGCCGCGTCGAACAGGAACAGGTTCAGGTCCTGGTCGGGAGCGACCGTGTGGTGGACCTGCACGTTGATCTGTTCACCGGCGGGCACGTCGACGCGGAAGAAGTCCGGGTCGTCGGCGCCGGAGCCGACGCCGTGGCACGTGAGGCCGGTGTAGGTGCCGGGCGTGATGACGGGCGCCGAGGCGCAGTCGTTGTTCGGCTCGAAGCCGTCGGGTGTGGGGCACTGTGCGTGGGCACTCGTGCCGAGGAGCGCCGCGAACACGGACACGCCGAGGGCGCGCCCGAGGAGTCGGGTCTGCATGAGGATCTCCTTCGAGTTTCCTGCCGTTGGTGAGGAGGGTCCTGACGCGGAGGGAGCCTGCCAGCTCGCCGCCCGCGCATTGCCTACCTGGATCTTGCCTCATGCACGGCGTCGCGACAGCGCCGTCCTGCCAAGGCTGTGCAGGGGATCCGCAAGGGCTCCGTTCGGCGCGCGTGAAGTCGGCGGCGAGGCGCGGCCCGATCCGCCCGCAACGGAAGGAGGGCGACCCCCGCCAAGGGGCCGCCCTCCCGACTCCACACCCGCTGCGGGTCTA
>JAUHYB010000332.1 GCA_030426745.1 bacterium | reverse complement strand
GTCCGTCGATGCGCGCCGCGCAGTTCTCGCTGGGCCGCATGCTGATCGACACCGGTCGCTTCGACGAGGCCGAGCCGTGCCTGCGCGTCGCGGTGTCGCTGGCGAAGGGCCACCCCGCGCCGCCGACGGCCATGGCGGAGCTGCACCTGCAGCAGGGCGACCTCGACGAGGCCGAGCGCTACGCGCGCCAGGCGATCGAGGACGCGCCGAACTACGCCGAGGCGCACTTCGTGCTGGGCAAGATCCTGCGCGAGCGCGGCGACCTGGAAGCGGCGCAGCGCGAGCTCACGCTGGGCAAGGACCCGATGCCGGCCGCCGTGCCGTCGTCGTTGCAGCCGAAGCTGGCGCAGATGGCGCGCGGCTTCGCGGCGCGCACGACCGAGGCGGGCAACCTGCTCGAGGGCGGCCGCCCCGACCTGGCGGCGGAGATGTTCCAGGAGCTCATCCGCGACTACCCCGACGACGTGTCCGTCGCCGTGAACCTCGGCGTCGCCTACACGCACATGCAGCGCCCCGAGGAGGCTCGCGCGCACCTCTTGTCGCTGACCGAGCGCTTCCCGGACCAGGCGTCGATCTACATCAACCTGGCGGCGGCGGAGATCGACCTGAACATGCAGCTCGAGGCGATGCAGCACATCAACAAGGCGATCCAGCTGGCGCCGGAGCTGGGCCGCAGCTACCTGGCCAAGGCGCAGCTGTACACGGACATGGGGCGCCACCGGGAGGCGTACGACACGCTGCTGGCCGCGCACCGCCTGGACACGAACGACGCGCAGATCCTGCTGAAGCTGGGGAACGCGGCGTACCGCCTGGACGACAAGGGCCTCGCGCTGAGGCACTTCGAGCAGAGCGTCGCGGTCGATCCGCGCAACCAGCGCGCGCTCCTGAACGTCGCGATGCTGAACCTGGCCGCCGGCCGACGCGGCCGCGCGGTGCAGGCGTACGAGGACGCGAAGGCGCTGGATGCGAACAGCCCGTTCGTGAAGGACTTCGAGCAGAAGTACGGTTCGCACCTCGCCGGAGGTGCGCGGTGAGCGCGCGCGTGAACGGCGCCTCGATCGCCGTCGCGGCGCTCGGCGCGGGCCTCCTCGCCGCGTGCGGCGGGTCGTCGGACGGCGGCGGATCGGGGTCCGGATCGACGTCCGGTTCGGCTCCGTCCGGCGGCGGCGCGTGGTTCCGCGAGGTCGCGCAGGACCGCGGCGTGGACTTCACGCACATCGCCTACCGCGAGCAACGCTTCTGGATCCCCGAGATCACCGCGGGCGGCGTGGCGCTGTTCGACTTCGACGGCGACGGCGCGCTCGACCTGTACTGCGTGCAGAGCGGGGCCGTCTCGCCGATGGGGCAGGGGCCCGAGCGCAACCGCCTGTACAAGAACGACGGCGCGGGGAACTTCGTCGACGTCACCGAGGGGTCCGGCCTGGACGACCCCGGCTACGGCCACGGCGTGATCACCGGCGACTACGACGGCGACGGCGACCTGGACGTCTACGTGTCGAACGTCGGCCCGAACAAGCTGTTCCGCAACGACGGCGGCGGGCGCTTCACGGACGTGACCGAGACCGCGGGCGTCGCCGGCGACGCGTGGAGCGCGGCCGCGGCCTTCGCGGACTACGACCTGGACGGCGACTACGACCTGTTCGTGGTGAACAACCTGAACTGGTCGCCGAACATCGAGCGCGAGTGCCGCAGCTCGCGCGGCGAGCTCGACTACTGCGCGCCGCTCAACTACAAGGCGCCGTCCGCGGACACGCTGTACCGCAACGAGGGCGACGGCACCTTCACCGACGTCTCGGCGGAGGTCGGCCTGCTCGACTTCACCGGCCCCGGTTGGGGCGTCGCGGCCGCGGACTTCAACGGCGACGGCTACCCCGACTTCTACGTCACGAACGACGGGTACCCGAACGCGATGTGGTACAGCGACGGCAACGGCAAGTTCACCGAGCAAGCGAGCCTCGCCGGTTGCGCGGTCAACGCGAACGGCCGCGCGGAGGCGGGCATGGGCATCCAGGTGTTCGACGTCAAGAACGACGGCGGCTGGGACCTGTTCATGACGCACGTGCGCGACGAGTCGAACACCTTCTACACCGGCAAGGGCGCCTCGTTCAGCGACCGCACCTCGATCACGGGGCTCGGCCACTCGAGCATGCGCTACACCGGCTTCGGCATGGGCTTCCACGACTTCGACCTGGACGGCCTGCTGGACCTCTTCATCGCGAACGGCGGCGTCACGCTGTTCCGCCCCTTGATCCGCGAGGGCTACCCGTACGCCGAGCCGAACCAGCTGTACCGCGGCCTGGGCGACGGCAAGTTCGAGGAGCTCCCCGGGCCGACCGACGAGCCGCTCGTGCACATCAGCCGCGCCGCGGCCTTCGGCGACATCGACAACGACGGCGACGTGGACATCGTCTACGTCGACAACCAGGAGCCGCTGAAGGTCCTCGAGAACGTGGCGCCGCGCCGCGGCGGGTGGGTCGGCTTCCGGCTGTTCGACGCGCGCGGGTCCGACGCGATGTGCGCCGTCGCCGAGGTCGAGCTCGAGGGCGACTGCGTCGCGCCCCGGCAGCGCAAGTGGATGCAGACCAGCTACTCCTTCTGCGCCGCGAACGACCCGCGCCTGCACTTCGGCACGGGCGACGCGACGGCGGTGCGCTCGTTGACCGTGACCTGGCCGGACGGCAGCACGTCGACCCACGGGCCCTTCGAGCTCGGGGCGTACCACGTCGTCCGCCAGGCGGCCGACTGACGCCCGCCCGCGACCCGAACCGCCGCCGACGGCCCGCGCGAACCTCCGTTCGCGCGGGCCGTCGGTCGAATGGGGTGTTCACCCCATGTCCCGATCCGAGGCGATGCGCCGACCACTAGGCCTGCCGAGACGCGCCCTCGCGGGGTGACGCGCGCCGGAGGAGCCGCCGACGCGCAGGCGACCGCCCGTGGTCGTCCGCATCCCGCGAGCCGCGTCGAGTGATGCTCCAGGCGTTGCCTCTGGGGACCGGGAGTCACTCGGGCCGAGGTCGGGCCCGGCCCACTGTGCCGGGTCCGACCCATTCGTCCACGCACGCGTGCCGGGCCGGTCGACGTCGCCGATACCCCCCCACGGCGACCCGACCGCCCGGCCCGCACCTCCCTCCCGATCGAGGTCCGCGGGCTTCTTCAAGCGCGTCTACCCCGCGTCTTTGCAGTCTCCGCCGATGAACTCTCGCGAGAGGACTTCTCGCGGATGGCACGGATCGACTACGCGATGGCGGGAGAGGGGCGCGGGCACGCGACGCGCGCGCGGGCGCTCGTCGAGGCGCTGCGGGCGGAGCACGACATCCGCCTGTTCGCGGCGCGCGACGCCTACGACCTGCTCGCGCCGCTGTACGCCGGCACGGAGGTGCGCGTCGAGCGCATCCCCGGGCTGCACTTCGCCTACGACCGGCGCGGCAAGCTCGACCCGGCGCGCACCGCCGGTCACGCCGCGCGCTACCTCGCGGGTCTGCCGGGCCTGGTGCGACGCCACCTGCGCCGCATGGACGGCGACCGCCCCGACCTGGTCGTCACCGACTTCGAGGGTTCGCTGTCGCGCGCCGCGCGCCTCGCGGGCGTGAAGCACGTCAGCGTCGACCACCAGCGCTTCCTGGTCGAGTGCGACCTGTCGAGCCTGCCGCCCGCGCTGCGCCGCCACGCGTCCCTGATGGGCCTGGTCGTGCGCGCGGTCCAGCCGCGCCCCGCGGCGTCGGTCGTGTCCGGCTTCTACGCGCCGCCGCTCCGGACGACCGCGCGCGACGTGCGCCAGGTCGGCGTGTTCCTGCGGCGCGCGGTGCTCGACGCGCGCCCCGAGCGCGG
>JAUHYB010000026.1 GCA_030426745.1 bacterium | reverse complement strand
CGCGACGGAGGACTCGCGCTGCCTTCCACGTGTCCCGGCCGCGCAGGACGCTGTTGCAGGGATGGACCTCGCGGGCGGCTTCAGCCGCCCGCGCGGTCCATCCCTGCGACGGCGTCCTGAGCCGCCTGAATTCGGCCGCGAAGCGACACGCGTGACGGACCGCCGTCGCCGGTGCCGTCGCCGGTGCCGGTCGCTCCGATCGTCCGCTTGGCATCGAAGCCGGCCGTCCGCTGCCGAGCGAGGCGCTTCAGGACTCTGTCCGCCCCATCGACGGCAGGCCCTGCATCTCAGCCGAGCACGACGGCGGCCAGCACGACGACGAGCAGCAGCACCAGGCAGCCGATGCCGCCGACGCCGAACCACTCGAACTTCCCCTGCGGCGCGTCCATACCCTCAGCATGGGCCGCGCGCGCCCGCGACGGAAGGCGTCACTCCGGCAGGCGCTTGCGCCAGTCGGGCTCCTCGCCTCCGGGAGGGAAGGCCCCGCGGTCCGCGATCCGCAGGCCGCCGGTCTCGCGCTCCACGACGATCAGCTCGTAGCGGCCGTCCCCGTCGCGCCCCAGCACGACGAGCCGTCCGCGATCGCGCGGGTCGAAGGCCGTCGCCACGACGTCGACGCCGGTGTCGAGGTGCTGGCCCGAGCCCGTCTCGCGATCGACGATCGTCACGCGCTCGAACGGGCCGTCGTGCACGCCGCGTCCGCTGCGCGCGGCCTCGCGGTCGGACCGCCAGGCGTAGGCGAAGCGCTCGCCGTCGCGCGAGAAGGCCGGCGCGACGACCTGCGGTTCCCACATCACCGGGCGGCGCTCGACGCCTTCCAGGCGGAACACGCCCCACTCGAGGCCGTCCCCGGCGCGGCGCTCGCCCAGCACGACGGGCACGCCGTCCGCCGGGTCGACGCGCAGCAGCGTCGCGGACGTGAAGTCCGTCATCGACACCGCGGCGAACTCCTCGTCCTCGAGGCGCACCAGCGCCGACCCGAAGCGCCGCGCGTCGTGCTCCGTCCCGTCGTAGCGCACCGCCACCACGTAGCCGTCGCCCAGCGCCGCGAAGCTGCCCAGGATCACGTCGGTCGTCTCGAACAGCAGCTCGTCGCGCCCGTCCGCGCCGGCGCGCCACAAGCGCGTGACCTGCTGCACCTCCGGCTCGTTGCGCGTCCCGCCGACGACGACGTCGCCGGTCATCACCAGCACGCCCTCCTCGCCGTCGAAGGCGACGGTCGGCAGGGCGCCGAACTCCGTGTACGGCACGGCGAACCACTCCTCGCCCAGCGGTTCGCCGGCCCAGACCTCCTGGCCCAGGCGCACGAGGCAGCGCGGCTCGCCGCGCATCCGCAGCGCCACCTCGGCGCCGTGCCGCGTGTCGACGACCTGCGTCAGCGTCGCGCTCGTGTCGACGGGGGTGCGGCAGGCCGCGGCCAGGGTCAGCGCGACGGCGGCGGTACGGAAGCGGTGCGTCATCATCGGTGTCAGCGTTCGAGCGCCGCGGCGGCGGCGAGAGGAGTGGCGGCGCGCGCGACGTCGACGCGCGTGCTGTAGTAGGAGTTGCCCCGGCCGAGCTCGCCGGGGATCGGGCCGGTCAACGCGTTCAGGCCCAGGCCCTCCGGCGTGGCGGACGACGGGAACAGGCCGTCCACGACGACCATCCCGCGCGGCGCGTCGTCCGACAGACGCGCGCGCAAGGTCAGCGCGGCGCGCGCGTTCGACAAGGTGACGGCGTCGCCCTCGACGACGCCCAGCTCGCGCGCGTCGTCCGGGTGCAACGCGCAGGTCGGCGCGCCCAGGCGCGCCAGGTGGCGCGGCGAGTGCAGGTAGGTCGAGTTGTGCGTGTGCACGCTGGGCGCGCAGTGCAGCTGGAAGCGCCCGGACTCGCCCAGGCGACCGTCCGGCGCGGCGCTCGGCGGGTCGCCGGCCTCCGGCGTCGGCACGCGCGGTCCGCCGCGGCGCTCGGCGACCTCGGAGACGAGCTCGATCCGGCCCGACGGCGTGCCGCGGTCGGCGCTCGGCGTCGCGGGCAGCGCGACCGGCTCGCCGCGCTCGAGCCGCGCGCGGTCGTCGCCGGTGAGGTCCTGCGCGAGGTGCGCGAGCAGGTCGCGGGCCAGCGCCTCCTCGTCGTCGCGCCAGACGTCCTCGGGCAGGCCGAGCGCGCGCCCGATCGCGCGGAACGCGTCGACGTTCCCGCGCGCCTCGCCGGGCGGCGCCACGACGCGCCGCGTGTACTGCAGGCAGCGGTGGCCGTAGGACGTGTAGACGTCGGTCTGCTCCAGGAAGCTGGCGGCGGGCAGCACGACGTCGGCCAGCGCCGCGGTCTCGGTCAGGAACAGCTCGTGCACGACCACGAAGCAGTCGTCGCGCGACAGGCCCGCGCGCACCGAGATCGAGTCGGGCAGCGTGACCGCCGGGTTGTGCCCCCACACGAACACCGCGCCGTAGTCGCCGCGCGCCAGCGCCGGCCCGAGCGCGACGTGCTCGACCACGCGCGGCGCGACGCCCGCGGGGCGCAGGTCGGGGCGCACGATCCGCGTCACGTGTTCGCGGAACAGGTCGCCGCTCTCGAAGTGGAAGCGGTCCTCCAGCCCGTGCACGGCGACCAGGCACGCGAGCGCGCGGATCGCGTTCGCGCCGCGCCGCCGCCGCGTCCAGCCGATGCCGGCCTTGACCCACGCGCGCTCGGTCGCGAGCAGGCGGTGCAGCGCGCCCGCCTCATCCAGCGTGATCCCGCAGGCGGCGGCGGCTTCGTCCAGCGTCGGGCCGGACCGCACGCTCGCCTCGTACTCGTCCAGCCCCACGCAGTCCGCCGCGCGCGCGTCGCGGTCGACGCAGCCCTGCTCGAAGGCCTCGCGCGCCAGCGCCGTGAGCAGCGCCGCGTCCGACCCCGGCCGCACGATCACCGCGCGCCCGCCCCAGCGCTCGACGCGCCGCGCCGTGTCGCCGCGGTGCACGTCGACGACGACCACCGGCTTGCCGGCGCGGCACAGCTCGCGCACGCGCGGCAGGCTGTGTTGCAGCGTGCGCGCGACGTCGCACCCCCACACGACCAGCGCCGGCGCCTCGGCCAGCCGCGTCAGGTCCGCGCCGACCGCGCGACCGAACACCAGCTCGTGGCCGAGGATCGCCTCGCCGTCGCAGACGCCGCCGTCCGTCGCCGTCGCGCCCAGCGCGTTCATCACGCGCTCGGGGTACTTGCGCGCCAGGCGCCCCATGTTGCCGGCGTAGCCCAGCGACAGGACGCGCGCGGGCTCGACAGCGGCGACGCGTTCGGCGATGCGCGCCAGCGCGTCGTCCCAGGTCGCGGGCACCAGCCGGTCGCCCTCGCGCACCAGCGGCGTCACCAGCCGCGCGTCGCTGTCCTGCAGCTCGCGGAAGATCGCCGTCTTGCCGCACAGGTGCCCCGACGAGTACGGGTGCGCCGGGTTCCCGACCAGCTTCACCAGCGCGCCCGACGCGTCCGTCTCCGCCAGCATTCCGCAGGCGTCCGGGCAGTCGAGCGGGCAGGTCGTCGGGTGGGTCGCCATGGCGCGGCGGACAGCCTACCGCGCGTCGCCGGGGTCCGCAGCGTCCGCGTCCTCGCGCTCGCGCAGGCGCTCCTCGGCCCCCGCGACCTCGAACACGGGCCGGCGGCGCAGCTCGTCCGCGATGTCGGCCAGGTAGCCCTTGCGCATGTAGCGCAGCCGGTCGTCCGCGTCGAAGACGAAGACGTAGCCGCGCAGCCGGCGGTCGATCTGCGAGTACTGGAAGGACGGGTCGACGGGCGACCGCGTCGGCACGCTGACCTGCACGCCGAGGTCCCGCGAGCCGTACCAGCCCCAGGCCAGCGCCGACGCGCCGCGCGACAGCTCCCACACGTACAGCGGCGCGCCCAGCCCGTCGAGCGCGTCCGCCATCGTCGACTCGTCGACGACGTAGTCCTCGAGCACGCCGTCCTGCACCGGCCGGTGCAAGGTCGACCGCGTCCAGTTCACCGACAGGCAGCTCGTCGCGAGTCCGCCGGCCAGGAGCGCGCCGAGCGCCGCGCGCATCACGACGCGGCGTCCTCCATCGGCGCGTCGTCGGCGTCGGGCTCGCGCGAGCCGTCGTAGGTCTCGGGCGCGTCGTCCTCCGGGTAGTTCCGGTCCATCCACGGCATCTGGTACTCGGCGTCGCCCGCGTCGAAGGTGCTGCCGACGTTCAGCAACAGGTCGTCCTCGTCGAAGAACACCCACACGCGGTCCTGGCGCGCGTCGGTGTCGAGCAGGGTCACGACGATCAGCGTGAAGCCCGCGCGCTTGGCGCGGACGTGGTCGTAGCGCCACGCGCTGCGGAAGCCGAGCTGCACGACCTCCGACGGCGCGCCGAGCAGCTCGGCGACCTCGCGGGCGGTCGTCTCGCCGGGCCGCAGCTGCGACACCACCTCGGGGTCGAGCGGCACGTTCGTCGTCTCGCGCGAGACGAAGCAGGACGGGAGCAGGGCCAGACAGGCGACGAGACAGGCGGCGCCGAGGCGCGGGGCGTTGAGGTTCTTCATGGTCGCTGGGGGTGCGTTCGGACGGACTCTGCCGTTTCCCGCACCACTTGTTCGAGTCGCTTCCACCATTTCTCGACCGAGCGGTCGCGCACGCCGTCCCGTACGCGCTCGCGGTCCGGCCCCGGCCGGGTCCGGGAAGCGACGCGGTCCAGGCGGTCCGCCAGCGCCGTCGCCCACGCGGCGGCGTCCGTGACGGTCGGGACGACGACGCCGGCGTCCTCGTTCGCGATCGCGTCGCGGTTGCCGACGCGGTCGGACAGTGCCACGGGCGTGCCGGCGGCGAGCGCCTCGAGCACGACCAGCGGGCAGGGGTCGCGGCGGCTCGGCAGCGCCAGCAGGTCCGCGCCGGCGGCGAGCGCGAGCCCGTCCAGCCGCTCGACGCAGCGGAAGCGGTCCTCCCCCAACCCGATCCGGCGCGCGCGTCGGGTCCAGCGCCCGGCGTCGCGCGGGCCCGCCGCCAGGAGGCGCCACGGCCGGTCGCGCAGCAGCGCCAGCGCGTCCTGCAGCAGGCCGAGCCCCTTCGCGTCCGCCGGGTCGCCGACGAAGGTCACGAGCGGCGCGTCGTCCGGCCAGCCGGTCGCGCGCGAGAGGTCCGCCCGCGCCGCGCCGCGCGCGTCCGGCGTGAAGCGCGCGAGGTCGACGCCGTTCGGCACGACGACGAGGCGCGACGCGCTCGACGGGTACCAGCGTTCGAACTCCTCGCGCACGCCGTCCGCGACGCACACGATGCGGCGCGCGCCGCCCTCCGCCGCGCGGCGCTCCAGGTCGAGGAACGCGCGGTGGCGGCCGCGGCCGGGCTTGCCGAGCGCGCGCAGCGTCTCCGCGTGCGTCCCGCCGTGCGCCCACAGGACGTCGACGCGCGGCAGGTGGCGCACGCCGACCGTGCAGTCGACGCCCAGCTCCTCCGCGCGCGCCAGCATCGCGTCGGCCAGGTCGCGCTCGCGGGTCGCGCGCGAGAGGCCGCGCGCGCGCACCGCGTGGAAGCGCCCGGCCGTCGGCGTCCCCGGCGTCGGCCCGCGCGCGCCGATCGCGTGCACCTCGCAACCGCGCTCCTCGAGCCGGCGCGCGAAGTCGACCAGCGCTCGCTCCGCGCCCCCGCGCTCCGCCTGCCAGCGGTCGATCAGGAAGGCGACGGAGAGCGGCGCGCGTCCCCGCGTCGCGTCGTCCGCCGTGCTCGACATCGCGCCGCGCGCCCGCCGATCAGCGGTCGCCCCCCAGGTCGTACCGCATGCCCTCGCGCAGCACGTGCAGGCGCAGCTCGGTCGCGGCGGGCGGCGCGCCCTCCTCGGACTCGGAGATCGTCGCCGCGCGCGCGTCCAGCACGATCACGTTGTGCGCGCCGATCACCTCGAAGATGTCGCCGCGCACCAGCACGCCGGTGGACTCCGCCAGCGCGACGCCGACGCGGTCGGGGTTGGACAGGACCGCCTCGACGAAGCGGTTCCAGCGCTCGCGACGCAGGAAGTGCTGGTCGACCAGCACGCCCGGCCACAGGCCCAGCCCGGGCTTCAGGTCCGTCGCGCCGGCCTCCAGCCGCACGGGCGCGGCGAGGCCGGTGATCATCAGGTCGGGCGCCGCGGCCGCGCCCGCGCTCGTGCCGCCGACCAGCGCGCCCTCCGCGTGACGGCGGCGCAGGTCCTCGAGCAGGCCGGCGTCCTCCAGCGTCTCGACCAACCGCGACTGGCTGCCGCCGGGCATCCAGATCACGTCGGCCTCGCGCAGCAGCTCGCGCGCGCGCGCCGGGTCGGAGAGGTCCAGGCGCTCGACGTTCGTCGCGCCCGCCTCGCGCCACATCTCGACGCTGCCGGTGCCCGCGTCGGGCTCGCGCGACGCTTGCGCGACGACGACGACCTTCGACGACGGACCGCCGGTCAGCGCGAGCGCGCGCTCGGGGAAGACGGACAGCGTGGTGCCGCCGCCGATGAGCAGCAGCGGGCCGGGTTCGCGCGACGGGCGCGCGACGGCGAACCACGCCGTCGACGCGAGGATCAACGCGACGAGCGCCCCGCGCGTGCGGGGGCCGGATCGGGGGGAGCGGCGGTGCGGCATGCGAGGAGGGTCCGCTCCGCGCGGCGCGATCACAAGCGCGGCGCGCGGAAAGGCGCGCGCGGCTGGACGGCGCGGGCCGCGGCGGGGACGATCGTGCGCATGCGGGAACAACGGCACTCGGCGGGGCGCGAGCGATCGGCGTCGCGGATCGACGCGCCGACGTCGCTGCGCCTCGGCGCGCTGCGCGTCGCGGTCGTGCGCGACCCGCGCGAGGCGGCCGTCGCGCTGGCGGACGAGCTGGGCGCGTTGCTCGACCGGCTGCGCGCGGACGGGCGCGCGCCCGCGCTGGGCTTCGCCGCGGGGAACTCGCCCGCGGCGTTGTACGCGGAGCTGGCGGCCCGCGCGGCGGACGGACGCTTCGACGCGGCCGGCGCGACGCTGTTCCACCTGGACGAGTACCTCGAGCTGCCGCGCGACCACGCCGCCGGCTTCCGCGCGACCTTGCGCCGCGCGCTGCACGCGCCGCTGGGCGTGCCCGACGAGCGCGCGCGGTTCCCGGTCGAGTGCGACGCGAAAGACCGCCTGGACGAGCGCTGCGCCGACTACGAGCGGAGCATCGCGCGGGCCGGCGGGATCGACTGGCAGCTCCTGGGCATCGGCCGCAACGGGCACGTCGCGTTCAACGAGCCGGGGTCGGCGCGCGACTCGCGCACGCGCGTCGTGACGCTGGACGAGGGTACGCGCGCGGCGAACGCCGGTTCGTTCGCGTCCGCGGACGAGGTGCCCCGCCACGCCGCGACGATGGGCGTCGCCACGATCGGCGAGGCGCGGCGCCTGCGCTGGCTGGCCTTCGGCGCGGACAAGGCCGACGCGGTGCGCGCGTTCGCGCTGGGCGCGCCGTGCGCCGACGTGCCGGCGAGCTGGTTGCGCGACCACGCGGACGGCGTGCTGTGGTGCGACGCCGCGGCGGCCGCGCGCTTGTGACCGCGGGTCGGGCGCCTCAGTCCGTGCGCAGCGGGTGCCGCAGGATGCTCTGCGTGCCGAAGACCGGGTAGTCCATCGCGACGCGCGCCACGCGGAACTCGCTGGGCTGCAGGCCGAGGTGGAACAGCACCTCCTTCATCATCGGCACGTAGGTCGGCACCTCGGGCACGGCCAGCCGCGGCGAGTTGCCCTCGAAGAGCTCGACCTCGTCCAGCGTGTCGATGCGGTCCAGCTCGCGGTCCGGCTGCAGCGGCCACGCGGGCACCTTGCCGTGCACCGCGTAGACGAACAGCTCGGGATCCCGCTCGACGAGCAGGTCGTTCGCCACCCACAGGTCCAGCAGCAGCTTGTGCACCGGCGTCGCCTGGATGTTCAGCAGGTAGGGCGTGCGGTGCTCGCCCTTCAGCTCCTCCAGCTTCATCGCGCCCTCGTGGTGGTGCGCGACGATGCAGTCGGCCAGCGAGTCGCTGCCGTAGCTCTTGCTGGCCAGCGTCTGGCGCCGCTGGTCGCCGGTCGTGATCGTGTTCAGCTTCGCCGGCGGGTTCAGGCAGAACCTGTCGAGGCGCCCGACGCCGAACGGTCCGGACTGCTTGCGGCCGCCGATCTCGACGGCGCTCGGCTCGCGCTCGCCCTCGATCTCGATCATCTCGATCGCCTCGATCTCCACCTGCACGTCGGGCCGGTGACGCATCACGCCGAACAGCCCTTGCACCATCGTGACGTCCAGGGCGCCCGGTTCCTTCGAGCGCGAGATCACCATCGACGCGAGTTCGACGTCCTGCTGCGCGCCGCGCCACTCGCTGTAGGCGCGGAACAGCGCCTGGCGCCGGCGCAGCTCGAACTCGCGCCGCGCCTCGGGGATCCACGACGACAGCACGGACGCGAAGGCGGCGCGGCCGCCCTCCTGCTCGCGCAGCAGCTGGTCGAAGGCGTCCACCGACGCGACCGCCGCCCCCACGAGCCTGTCGTCCGCGCCCGCGTCGCGCGCCGCGACGAGCACGCGCCGCAGGGGTTGCGGCCCGGGCGCCTGCAGCAGGGTGCCGAGCGGGTTCGGGTGCCCCACCGCGCGCAGGGTGCGCCCCGCCGTCGCCACGGTCTGGTGCAGCAGCGCCGCCAGCGTCTGCGGGCGCCACTGGAAGTCGGGCAGGTCCGACAGCACGCGGCGCAGGTCGTCGGCCAGCGCGCGGCCGACCGCCTCGGCCTGCGCGCGCAGGCCGTTCTCGGCGTCGGGATCCGACAGGGTGCGTTCGGTCATCGGAGGGGCGGGTGGTCGGGCGAGGAGCGGGGTCGTAGGCCGATCGCGGACCCGGTCGGGGGCTCCGCGCGACCCGCGGCCCGCAGACGGTACCGAGGGCGACGGCGGCGCGTCACCCCGTCAGTTTCCCGGGTTGCGCCGAGGCCGCGCCGGTGATCCCGGTGGTCGCTCACCGCGCCTCGAGCCACGCCGCGAAGGCCGCGTCCAGGTCGCGCGGCGCCCAGCCCCACAGCTCCTGCAGCTGCGCGCGCTGCAGGCCGACCAGGTCGGATCCGTCGGGATAGCCCTCCTCGTTCAACTGGCCCTTCACCGCGCCGACGAAGGCCGCGAACTCGGCCGGGTGCTCCTCGACCAGGAAGCGCGCCAGGCCGTAGCAGGTCACGTGCTGGTCCTGGGTCAGCTCGCCGAAGGTGTCGACGCGCAGCAGCTCCGCGAAGCTCGCCAGCTTCTTGCGCCGCAGGAGGGTCCGCAGCGCCTTGTCCCAGTCCGCCGTGCCTTCGTTGCGCGGCAGCGAGCCCTCGTCGCCGTCCAGCGTGTGGAACTCCGGTTCGACCACCTGCTCGACGTAGTGCGCGAGGCCCTCGTCCAGCCAGGTCGGCGGGTCGTACGAGAAGTGCTTGTAGGCGCACAGGAAGAGGTGCGCCAGGTTGTGCGCGGTGTGCGCCCACAGGTACCGGTCGTAGCGGATGTCCGTGTCGACCGCGGGGATCGACGCGAACATCTTGTGCGAGCCCTGGAAGTGCCAGCGCATCGAGTCCGTCACGCCGACGCCCATGTGTTCCTGCGTGTACAGGATGTGCGTCTTGCGGCTGGCGTGGATCAGCACCTCGAACTTGTCCGACTCGCCCAGGTACTTGCCGTTGCCCATGTACGGCCCGTCCGCCTGCCGCGTCTCGGGGAAGTCGGCGTCGGTGACCCGCAGGATCGCCTGGAAGCGCTCGTACAGGCGCTCGCCGCGGTACGCCATCAGGTGCACGCGCAACCACGGGTCGAGCTTCTTCACCTTCTCGGGGATCGCGGGGAAGTGCTCGCGCAGCGCGTCCAGCTCGGGCGCCAGTCGCTCGCGGTCCTTCGTCTTCACCGTCTCGCTGCCGACCGACATGCCCCAGCGCAGGTGCTCGGACTCCAGGAACACCCACTGCGAGGCGGGCAGCGACGCGACGACGCCGGCGCTGCCGGTCGGGCCGAGGTCGATGGGACCGTGCGAGACGAGGCCGGCGGCGGCGAGGCGCTCGGGGTCGTTCTCGCAGTAGGGGCAGACGTCGTCGACCGGCGGCGTGGGAGCCGGCGCGCGCGCGGCGGCGAGCCACGCGAGCGCGCCGCAGACGAGGAGAGCGGCGATGCTGCGCATGCACAGGAGTCTAGCCTCGATCGCGGGACGGCCGAAACGAAGCCCGCCGGCGGCGTTCCTTCGCGCGTTCGAGATCGGTAGCGTCGCGACATGAAGCTCGCACTCTGGATCCCGTCCCTCGTCGCCCTCCCGTTCGTCGCCTTCGCGGGCCGGTCCGCGCCCGAAGCGCTCGCGTCGGAGGACGTCCGCTGGCGCCCGATCGGCGCCTTCGAGCCGCACTGGCACTCGATCTTCCCCGACGAGGAGGACCCGGACGCGGTCTGGGGCGCGCTGCCGGCGGACATCGCCCGCGTCGCCCGCGAGTACTGGCTGCCGGACTCGCGCCTCGTGCGCGGGAACGGCGCGTGGATGCCCGACGGCCGGGAGTTCTGGTTGCTGGAGGCCGACCCCGAGTACCCCCACCTTCCGAACGACTGGCTGCTGCTCGTGCGCGACCCGGGATCCGGCGCCGCGTCCCCGCGACCGGTCGTCGTCACGAACGAGTGGATCCACGGCGAGCGCCCGCTGGTGCGGTTCGTCGACCTGGACGACGACGAGCGCTACGAGGTCGCGATCCGGCAGTTCGACCACAACGGCACGATGTGGAACGCGGACGTCGTCGAGTACTACGCCGTGCTGGACGACCTCTCGCTGCGGCTCGACCTGCGGCAGACGACGGAGGTCGTCGACCTGTGGTCGAAGCAGGAGCGCGGCGCGATCCGCTCGCAACTCCTGTCCGCGGGCGACGGTCGACTGCGATGCGTCGTCTGGCGCGAGAACCTGTCCGACGGCGTCCCGCGCGTCCCGCACGGCCACCTCGAGTACGAGCGCGGCGAAGAGGGCTGGTTCCGCGTCGCGAGCGAGGTGAGCGTGCTCGGCGCCGGGGAGAAGGAACAGCGCTACGACTGGACGATCAGCATGGCGGGCACGCACCCGATCGAGAAGTGGGAGCGGAACGAAGCGCGCATCGAGCGCGGGGAGAAGAACGCCATGCGCTACATCCGACCGGTGACGCGCCACCGGTGAGGGCTTCGGACCCCGGATCGCCCCGCTTCTCCGCGGCGGCGCTCGGCGTCGCGCTCGCCCTCCTCGCCGCGGTCGCGGCCGCGTGGTGGTTCGCGTCGCGCGACGATCCTCACGACGCCGTCGACGTCGCGACCGCGCCGCCCGGGTCGCGCGCGGAGCACGAGGCGCCGGTGCCCCCGTCCGCGTCGTCGCGGGCGAGCGGCGCCGCGGACGCGGAGGGCCGTGTCGCCGTGCGCGACGCGGCCGGCACCGCGCCGCTGACCGTCGTCCCGCACCTCGCGCTCGGGGGCGCGCCGCCGCCCGCCCTCGTGCGCGTGATCGCGTACGACGGCGACGACCGCATCGGCGAGGCGACGACGGCGATCGACGAACCCGCGACGTTGCAGGTGCCCGCCGACCTCGCGCGCGTGTCCCTGCGGGTCGAACACCCCACGCTCGCGCTGATCCCCGACGTCTCCGTGCGCGACCCCGCGCACCGCACGGTCCTGCTGGCGCTGCGCGGCGCCGGTTCGATCGTGGTGCGCGCCGAGGGCGCGTGGATCGACGACAGCACGCGCGCGTACGTCACCGTCGGGGACCGGGGCAGCGTCTTCGAGCTCGCCATGGCCGGCCAGGGCGAGGCGCTCGACCACCGCGGCGCGTGCCGCTTCGACGACCTGCCCGCCGGCGCGTACCGCGTGGTGCTGGAGCGGAACGCGGACGGCGCGCGCGCCGACGCGGTGCGCCCCTGCACCGTCCGCGCAGGCCGCGAGACGGTCGTGCGCGTCGACGACGCGCCGCGCTCGTTGGTCGAGATCACGGGGCGCGTCTTCCTGCGGCGCGAACCGGTCCCGTACGCGGACCTGCGCTTCGCGATCCCCGGCGTCCACGGGTCCGGCGTCGACGCGCACGCGGACGCCGACGGTCGCTTCACGGCGCGCGTGGAGCCGGGCGCGCGCTACGAGGGCTACGTCTCCCGGCGCATCGGCGTCGGCGGGGAGGTCAGCGTCCCCCACGCGCTGCAGGTGACGTCCGGCGACGCGGCGAACGAGGTGCGCGTCGACCTGCCGGCGACGACCTTGCGCGGCACGGTGACCGGACCGGACGGCGCGCCGGTCCCCGCGGTCGAGGTCGCGATCCGCTACGCGCGGCCGACGAACGACGCCTCGGTCGTCCCCGACACGACGACCGCCTTCGCGTTCGTGCTCACCGACGAGGACGGCGCGTTCCGGGCCGAGGGCTTGCCCCCGGGCACCTATCGGTTGACCGTCGGCGAGGACGCCGAGTTCCGCCGGCCGACGCAACACGGTCGCTACGCGCGCCTCGACGCGGTCGTCTCGCTGGTGACGACCGCGACCTGCGACCTGCGCGTCGAGGCGCCGTTCGAGCTGCACGGCCGCGTCGTCTCGAGCGCGACGGGGGCGCCCGCGCCGCACATGTCCGTGCACGCCCGGCGCGCCGACGACCCGCGGCGCGAGTGGTTCCTCCTGGCGCGGACGAAGCTCGACGGCAGCTTCCACGCGCGCAACGTCGGCGCCGGCGCGTACGTGGTCGTCGCCTCGCCCTCGAAGTCGCGCTTCGACCCCCACGCCTCCTACCCCGCCGTCGTGGAGGTCGGCGCGGCGCACGACCCCCTCGTCACGCTGACCGTCCATCCGGCGACCGAGCTGCAGATCGAGGTCTTCCGACGCGACGGCGAGCCCGTTCGCGCGCGCGTCGTGATCAGGGACGACTCCGGCGACGCGCTGCCGGACCACGGCCAGGTGCTGCGCCTGCCGTACCGCCACCGCTCCGCCGCGCTGCCGCCGGGCGAGTACGTGGTCGAAGCGCTGACCGAGGACGGCGCGCTGCTGCGCGAAGCGGTCGTCGTGAACGGGGACCGTCCCGTCCAGTCCGTGATCCTGCTGCGCTGACGCGCGGCCGTCCCCCGCCCGCCGCGCCGACCGATCTCGCATGGAATCGCCCGCGAACGCCCTGCTCGCGGGCAATCCCGCGCGGCCCCCGGTAGAGTCTGCCCGTCCATGCGCGTCGGATTCGACACCTCCCCACTCGTGCGGCCGTTCCCGCCCGGGATCGTGCGCGTCGTGCGGTCGACCGTCGAGGCGCTCGAACGGCGCGGCGCGATCGAGGTCGTGCGCCTGCAACCGGACCGGCGCGAGGACGCGTCGAAGTGGCGGCGCGGGTTGGGCGCGCGCGTCGCGGCGGACGGGCTGGTCGGCGTCCACTCGTTCCTGTCCGCCTTCCCGCGCGGCGGACGCGGCAAGCGCGTGCAGACGATCCACGAGCTGCCGTGGCGCCACGGCGCGCGCGAGAACGCGGGGTGGAAGCACCGCGCGTGGGCCGCGTTCGGCCCGCTCTTCGCCGACCGCGTCGTGACGGCGACGGAGGCGACGGCGCGCGACCTGAAGAAGCGCCTGCTGCCCGGCGCGTCGAAGGTGCGCGTCATCCCGTGGGGCGTCGACGCCGCGGCCTTCGCGGAGGAACCGCCGCCGGGCGTCGTCGACGAGGTGCTGCTGGGCAAGTACCGCTTGCCGGAGGACCCGTTGATCCTGGCGCCGGGCGCGGTGCGCGCGAAGAAGCGCCTGGCCCTGGTCGTGCGCGGGCTGGCGCGCCTGCACGAGACCGGCGGTCCGCGGGCGACGCTGGTCGTCACCGGCGAGCACACGAGCGACCTGCGCCGCGACCTGGGCCTCGTGCAGAAGCTCGGCATGTCGCGCTTCGTGTCGACGCCGGGCACGATCGCCGAGGACGACTGGCCGGGCTTCCTGCGCCTGGCGTCGGCCGTCTGCGTGCTGTCGTCGTCGGAGGGCTTCGGCTTGCCCGTGCTCGAGGCGCTCGCGTGCGGCACGCCGGCGATCGTCACCGCGAACAGCGCGCAGGCCGAGGTCGGCGGCGCGGACGCCTTCCCCGTCGACGCCGAGGACGCGGACGCCGTCGCCGCGGCGATGCGGCGCGCGATCGAGCAGCGCGAGGCGTTGCGCTACGTGCTGCCGGATCGCGCGCGGGAGTTCCCGTGGTCGCGCACGGCGGAAGGGATCGAGGCGCTCTGGACGGACCTCGCGGGCGACTCGCGTTCCGGCGGAGGCGCGGCGTGACGCGTCCGTTGCGCGTGTTGCTGGCCGGCGCGGTGCTGGGCCAGCCCGCGGGCGGCGTGCGCCGTCACAACGCGGAGCTCTTGCCGCGCCTCGCGCGCATGCTGGCGCGGGACGGCGGTCGCCTCGACGTGCTGGCGGGCGCGGCCGGCGTCGCGTTCGAGCTGCCCGCCGACGCGCGCGTGATCGAGAGCGACGTCCCCGCCGGCCCGCCGATCCTGCGCGCGGTGCTCGAAGGCACGGCGATCCGCCACAAGGTGTTCGAGGCGCGCGAAGCCGGCGAACCCTACGACCTGGTGCACACCGCGCACTTCCCCGTGCCGCGACAACTCGGCGCGCCCTACGTCGTCACCGTGCACGACCTGCGCGCGCTGTCGCTGCACCACTCGCCGTTGTCGCGACGCCTGATCGCGGGGCGCGTGTACGCGAGCGCGATGAAGCAAGCGGCCGGCGTGATCGCCGTGTCCGACACGGTGCGCGACGAACTGCGCGAGCGCTTCGAGGTGGAGGACGACGCGCTGCACCTCGTGCCGAACGCCGCCGACCACTTCACGCCGCTGCCGCGCCGCCCGCGCGCGGACGCGCCGATCCTGCACCTCGGCCACCTCGAGCCGCGCAAGAACCTGCGCCTGCTCGTGCGCGCGCTCGCCGCCGACGCGAGCCTGCCGCAGCTCGTGCTCGCGGGCGCGGCGAAGGGCGACGAGAAGGAACGCCTGCTGGCGCTCGCGACCGAGCTGGGCGTCGCGGACCGCGTGCACCTCTTCGGCCCCTACGACGAGGGCGAGCTGCCCGACCTGCTCGCCACCTGCGCGGTGATGGTCGTGCCGTCGACGCTCGAGGGCTTCGGCATCCCCGTACTCGAGGCCCAACGCGCCGGCGTCCCCGTCGCCGTCTCGGACGCGGGCGCGCTGCCGGAGGTCGCGGGCCCCGACGCGCCGACCTTCGACCCCGAGGACCCGGACGACTGCGCCGCGGCGATCCACCGCGCGATCGACGCGACGCCCGAAGCGCTGACGAACACGAAGGCGCGCGCCGAGCGCTGGTCGTGGGACGCCTCGGCGCAGGCGTGGCACGCCGCGTGGCTGGCGGCGGCGGACCGGGCGGACGCGGGCGAGGGCTGACGGCCTCAGTCGAAGTCGACGTCCGTCCGCTCGCCCGCGCGGACGATCACCTCGCGCGCTTCGAGGACGCGCGTCGAATGGGCGCCGTCGGTCCAGTCGCTGATGCACCGCTCCACCACCAGCGGTCCCGGCGGGACGCGGAACCTCCTTCGGTCGCCGTGCAGCCGGTCCCCTCCGCGCAGCACCATGCCCTGGACGCGAACCTGCGCGTACTCCCCGCCGGCCGACGGACGTCCGACGACCAGCTCACCGGAATCGCGAACGCGAACGACCGTTGTCGTCGTTTCTCTGCTCCGGACCCGCACGTCGTGAGCGACGCCGACTCGTCCGTCACGCGCCGTCGCGATCACGGTGTGCGCCCCGGGACGCACGCCGCCGAAGTATGGCGGACCCGAGGATCGGGGGTTCGTGACGTAGTGTTCGCGACCGGACCACTCGTGGAGAACGACGACGGCGGAGACCACGGCCCCCGCTTCGTCCGTCACTCGCACCCTCACATCGCCGGCAGGAACCCAGCGGATCTCCACCCCGCTCGAAGGCGCATCGATCTCGACGGACTCCGGCGGGGCACGCAACGAATTCGTCGTGCCCCCGCAACTCAACATGTAGCGGCCCGGGACCAGCGGCCCCAGGCGGAATCGTCCGTCCTCATCGCATGGACCACTCGTCGGTCCGTGCTCGTTCAGCGCCAAGACGTGGACGTAGCTCGGCCACACCCCTTCGGAACGGAGCGGCCTGCCGTCCTCCCCCAAGACTCGGCCGCTGATGTAAGCCGCGGGTACCGCGACGAGATCGGCCGCACGAGTCTCGCCGCGGGGCAGTCGCACGGTCCGGTCGCGGGAGATTCGATCCCCTTCGTTCGGGCCGAGGCGGATCAAGTACTCGCCGGGGCGCAGCTCGCCGAAGCGGAACACGCCCGACGCGTCGGTGGTCGTCGTCACCAGGTGCCACTCCGGTCTGCGAACGCAATCCACTCTGATCCCGGCGACCGTTCGGCCGCCTTCGTCGACGACCGTGCCGAACACGGCGGAAGACGCCTCCCAGTCGAACGTCAGCTCCGTGACGCTGCCGGCCGCAAGCACGAGCAAGCGGTCGTGGAGCCGGCGGGGGAACGGGTCGTCCGAGAGGCGCACCAGCTCCAACGGCACGTCCGGCGGCAGGTCGCGCAGCTCGAACCGGCCGTCGTCGTCGACGATCACGCTCCAGTCCGCGTCGTCGCCCGAGTGCGGATACACGCCGCGCGGGCGCAGCAAGTGATGCGAGTCGACGCGCGCGATCACGCCCGGGAGCTCGCCGTCGTCGAGGCCGAGGAATCGTCCGCGGATGACGGCGCCGGCGTCGAGCTCCACGCGGACCTCCGTGTCGCACGGTTCGTCTTCGATGCCCACGAGAGCGCGCGCGTAGCCGTGGCGCTCGACCTCGAACCGCGCGTCGTCGCCCTTCTGGTCCGCGGCGACGAGCGCCACTCCCTCCGCGTCGGAACGCGCGATGACGACGTCGTCGCGCAGGATGCGGGCGCCGGCGAGCGGCTCGTCCGTCGCGGCGTCGCGGACCAGGACGCGAACCGCGCAGTCGGGGACCTCCGCCGGGAGGGCCTCGTCGGGTGACGGTCGGACGTGCGGTTCTCGCGCGATGGATCGCCGCTCGACGCGTGCTTCGACTTCGGCGGACGGGTGCGCCGCTGTCCGCGCCGGCTCGAGCAGCGGCTCGTCGACCACGCGAGTCGCGTCGACGTCGTGAACCGGCTGCAACCCATCCGACGACCCGCGGCGATCTCCCGAACGAACGGCGACGACGAGGAGGATCGCCGCGAGCACGAGCGGCACGACGAGGAGTCGACGTCGGTCGAGGGTGGCGCTCACTCGAACGTCACCTCGCTCTCGCCGCCGGACGAGACGAACACCTCGCGGGTCGCGAGGACGCGTTGCGCGCCGTCGTTCGCGGTGTGCACGAGCTCGGCGACGACCGCGCCCTCCGGGACGTGGAAGCGGTGACGCGCACGGCCGGGCGCGGCGCTCAGGCGGTCGCCGTCCTCCAGCGCGAAGCCGGCAGTGATCACGCGCACCGACAGCGCGCGGTCGCGCGGCGCGCCGACGACGAGCGCGCCGGCCGCGGCCGCGCGGATCGTGACCTCGGTCGTCTCGCCGGCGCGCACGACGACCTCGCCGTCGACGCCGACGCGACCGTCCCGCGCGACGACGTGGATCGCGTGGCGCCCCGGCGCGACCGGCGCGAAGACGTGCGCCGCGCCGCTCTCGGTCTGCAAGGACGGGTGTTCGCGCCCGCTCGCGTCGCGCAGCGAGACCGCGCCGAGCAGCACCTCGCCGTCCGCGTCGACGATGCGACACGACACGCGGCCGCCTTCGGGGCAACGCAGCTCGACGTCCTCGGCCGGCGCGTCGACGACGACGGACACGCCGGGCGCGTGCGCCGGGTCGGGCACGTGCAGGACGCGGATCTCGCAGCGACCCGGCAACAGCGGGCCCAGGCGGAAGACGCCGTTCGCGTCGCAGACGGCGTACATGTCGCGGTCACGACCGGACGACAGGACGCTGGTCGCGGACTGGCCCTCGCCGTAGTCGGCGAAGAGCGAACCGTCGCCGCGCACGACGCGGCCCGTGACGTAGACGCCGGTCGTCGCGACGAGGTGCACCTCGCGCGACTCCCCGCGACGCAACTCGACGTGCTCGCGCTCGAAGCGGCGCGCTTCGGCCTCCAGCGGCCAGTTGCCGAGCACGTAGCCGCCCGGGCGCAGGTCCGCGAAGCGGTAGCGACCGGCGCCGTCGGTCTCCACGCGCCGCACCCCTTCGCGCATCATGAGGTCGACCTGCAGACCGACGACCGGCGCGCCCTCGGGATCCACGACCGTCCCCCACAGCGCGGCGCTCTTGGACCAGTCGAAGGCGACCTCCGTCACGCTGCCGGGCGCGAGGACGAGGGCCTCGTGCTGCAACACCTCGTAGTCGTGGACGTTCGTCCCCGCGCCGATGATCAGCGGGACCTCCGCCGGGAGTCCGGTCAGCTCGAAGTGACCGTCGCGGTCGACGTCCGTCCGCCAGCTCCGCGTCTCGTCCGAGAAGAGGTGCGCGTTCGCGGGCTGCAAGAGGCCGCGAGCCCGGGCCCAGAGCGTGACCTCCAGCGACGCGGGGTCGGCGCCGTGGATCACGCCGCGCACGCTCGCCGACGCGCGCAGCACCGCCTCGACCGTGGCGCCGCACGGCGCGACGGAGAGCTGCACCGACGCGGGCCCGTAGCCGTCGAGCTCCAGGTCGACGACGTACTCGAAGCTCCGCGTCGCCGGGACGAGGGCGACGCCGTCGAGTTCCGTCGTCGCGACCGCGTCGAGTTCGGATCGCGGCGCGGTCCGCTCCACACCGTGGGACTCGTGACCGTGGGGGTCGTCTGCGGCCGGTTCCTGCGCCGCGCGCGGCTCGATCCGCGGTCCGAGGACGCGCACACCCGCGAGCGGTTCGCCCGTGACCTCGTCGCGCACCAGCAAGCGGATCGTGCACGCGGCCTCGGTGAGGGCGGCGGACCCGTCGGTCGCGGCGACCGACACGCGGTCGCGCGGCTCGGTCGCGCCCGCCGGCACATGAGCCACGTCGTCGATCGCGAGGTCCGCCGGGGACGCGGCGGACTCCGGCGCCGCGACGGCGAGTCGCGGCTCCGCGTGACCTCCCCCGCCGGCGTTCCACGCGAAGAGGACGAGGAACGCTGTTGCGAGCACGATCGCGACCGAGGCGACCACCAGGACCGAGCGCTTCATCGTCGGTCCAGCCTAGCGGAACTGCTCCACCGGTTCGCGGCGGTCGCGCCCCCGATCGACGCCCTCGACTCGCGTCGGGCACGCGCTCTCCCGCGCGCGTCGCGGCGCACGTGGGCGGCCCCTAGTCCAGCTCCACGCTCACCGCGCCGGCCTCGTCCAGCGTAACCACCTCGCGCGCGTAGACGGTGCGCTCCTCGAAGGGCACCTGCGCGTTCGTCTCGGTCAGCACCAGCTCGACCGTCCCGCGCGGTACGCGCACGTCGACGACCGCGTCCGGGTCCAGCCACTCGGTGGCGAACGCGACCTCGTCGCGCAACACGTACAGGATCGCGCGGCCGCGGCTGCCGCCGTAGTGCACGCGGAGCTCGACGGTCGGCTCGATCTCGACGACGAGGTCGCGCAGGGTCTCGCCCGCGCGCACGTCGAGCCCGCGCAGGGCGCCGACGCGGCCGTCGTTCGCCTCGCCGACGACGCTGTAGCGGCCGGGGACCAGCGAGTCGTACGCGAACTCCGCGCTGCCTTTCGAGGTGCGGATCCCCCTGCGCCCCTCGCCGTGTGCCCGCTGCACCATGATCATGCCGAGGACCGGCTCGCCGGTCTCCGCGTCGACCAGGCGACCCTCGATCGTCCCCGCAAGAACGAGCGCGAACTCGACGCCTTCCGCCGGGGCGACGGCCGTGAGCCGCTCCGGCGCCGCCAGCGCGGCGCCCGTCGAGTCGATCGCGGCGAAGGAGATCATGATCGAACACTCGCCGGCGATCAGCGGGTGCAGGTCGAAGGTGCCGTCGTCCGCGGTGCGGTCGGACGCGACGACGCTCCCGTTGCGCGCATAGAGGAGGGCGTTCGGCACGGGGTCGCCGTTCGGCGCCACGAGGCGCCCGCGCAGGGAGACGCCGCTGTGGACGACGACGCGCACGGGGTCCAGGGGTTCGTCGTACCGCACGCCCACGCCGACCGAGTCCGCCGCTTCTCCGCGCGACCGGCGCGCGACGTGGTGCACGCGGTAGTCGCCCTCGGGGACCCCGGCGAAGGCGAAGCGCCCGTCCTCGCCGGTGCGCGCGGTCTGCAGCGGCGGCGTGTCACGGATCGAGCGGAAGGACTTCCCGGACAGCATCAGCACCACCTGCGCGTCACGCAGCGGCGCGCCCGCGCCGTCGATCACGACGCCTTCGATCGCGACGACGCGCGTCAGGTCCCAGCGCTTCACGAGTTCCTCGCCGGGCATCAGCGACAGTCGCTCGAGGACGATCGCGTCGCCCGCCTCCCCGCCGATCGGCCTCACGCTCAGCTCGAAGTCCGCGTTGGGCGGCAGGCCCGTCAGGTCGAAGCGCCCCGCGTCGTCCACCGAGGCCCGGAACCACTCGGTGCCGCTGCTCCAGCCCGGGACGTCCATCGGTTGCGCCAAGCGATACGCGGGCAGCTCGGCGACGGCGAAGTACCGCGCGTCCGGGTCCAGCCCGACGACGGTCCCGCGCAGCGTCGCGGCGCGGTCCAGGCGCACGACGAACGGACTCTCGGGTCCTTCGGCGCGCGGGTTGTTCGGCAGGTAGACGACGCCGTACCCCTCCGCCGACACGACGGTCGCGTGGTGCGAGCGGGTGCGACACCGCACCGTCGCGCGCCCCGCGGCGTCGGTGCGCGTCGGCGCGGATCCCTCGCGCGCGTCCGAGCCGCCTCGGCCCGGGTCGCGGCCCGACGTCCAGCGCCGCCACTCCAGCTCGGTCGCGACCATCGCGCCCTCGATCGGCGCGCCGGTCTCGCGGTCCAGCACCAAGAGGTGCCACGCGCGCGTCGGGAAGACCACGAGCAACTCGACCTCGCGGACCTCGCCCGGCGCGAGCGGATCGACGTGCACGACGCAGCCCTCCGCCGGTTCCAGCGTCGCCGGCAACGCAGGGTTGGAGAGGTCGATGAAGGCGCGCAACGCGCGACCCGCGGGGACCTCGAAGCGCGCTCCCCCCTCCGAGTCCGCCCTCGGCGCGACGCCGATGGTCGGGGCCGGCACGACGACGCCGCGCGCCGCCAGCTCCTCGGCCGTCGCCTGGTACTCGACCTGCGCCTCGTGCCGGACGGCCTCGCCCGCGTCCACGAACAGGTAGCGGTACGAGCACGCATTGCCCGAATCCCACGCCCGCGCGGTCACGACGAGCGCCGCCGTGCCCGTCGCCGCGACGGCCTCGCGCGCCGGGTCGCCGGACGCCGCCGGCGCCGCGGCCGCCGCGCGCGCTCCACCCGG
>JAUHYB010000331.1 GCA_030426745.1 bacterium | reverse complement strand
GGCCGGAGCCCTCTTCCCAGCCCTCGGCGACCGGATCGCGCAGCAGGTCGCGCACCGGCGTCTCGCGCTCGATCCGCTTCTGCAGCTTCAGGATCGCGTCGATCACCGCGTCCGGGCGCGGCGGGCAGCCCGGCACGTAGACGTCGACGGGCAGGATCATGTCCACGCCCTGCACGACCGCGTAGGAGTCGTACATGCCGCCCGAGGACGAGCAGACGCCCATCGCGATGACCCACTTGGGCTCGGGCATCTGGTCGTAGATCGTGCGCGCGGCCTCCGCCATCTTCCACGTCAGCGTGCCGGCGACGATCATCAGGTCGCACTGGCGCGGCGTAAAGCGCGCGGCCTCGGCGCCGAAGCGCGCGAGGTCGAAGCGCGGGCCCAGCATGCCCATCATCTCGATGCCGCAGCACGACAGGCCCAGCGGCATCGGCCACAGGCTGTTCTTGCGGCCCCAGTTGACCAGCGCGTCGGCGCGCGTCGCGAGGAAGCTGCCGTCCTTGCCGGCGCCGCCGTCGACCTGCTTCAACGATCCCATGTCAGTCCTCCTTTGCGCCAGACGTAGGCCAGCGCCAGGCCGAGCACCGCGACGAAGGCGGTGACTTCCGCGAAGATCACGCCGCCCACCCCGTTCGCCGCGAACTCCTGCGCGTTGACCGCCCACAGGATCAGGAAGATCGCCTCGACGTCGAACAGGATGAACAGCACCGCCACCAGGTAGAAGTGGATCGACAGGCGGATGCGCGCGCTGCCGACGGCGTCCATGCCGCACTCGTAGGCGGAGCCCTTCTCGGTGTTCAGGCGCTTGCGCCCGAGCAGATCACTGATGATCAGGTTGCCCGCCGCGAAGGCGATGGCGATCCCGAGCAGGATCAGGACGGGGGCGTAGTTCGTGAGCATGACGGGGTCTCGAACGGAGCCTCGGAGGGACGGCGGGAGGGGGGGCCGCCGGGCGGGTGGAGGTGGCGTCCGGAGCGGCGCGGGCGCGCGTCACGGGCGGGTGCACCGGGCGGCCGGGCCCGGAAACATGGGCGAAGAGGATAGCGGTGAGGCCGCGATCGGGGAAGGAAATGAGGGCCTTCCGGCGCGGAATCACGGGCCGCTCCGCCGACCGCGAGTACGCGCGAGCGCGCGGCGCGGAGGCGCTCGACCGCGGGCGGATCGCGCCGACGCGCGCGCTAGCGCCGGTCGTGCACGTAGTCGCCGCCGGAGCCCTCGCAGAGGGCGCGCAGCGTGCCGTCGCCGGAGCCGCCGATCTGCACGGCGTGGTAGCGCAGGCGCGCCGTGTCGTTCGTCGCGCGCAGGAAGCCCGGCACCCAGCCCGGGCCCTCGTCGGTGTCGCCGTCGCAGAGCACGATGATCGTGTCCGACTCGAGCTTCGCGAGGTCGATCGACCCGTCCTTCCGGACCCGCGCGGCCAGCTCGATGCCCTCGCGCAGGAAGGTGCCGCCGCCGGTCTCGGCCGACGCGGCCCACGCGGCGACGGACGCCAGGTTGTCCGGCGTGGCGGGCACCAGCTCGCGCCGCCAGCGCACGGCCTCGCTGCTGAACAGCACCACGTCGAAGCGCGTCCCGGGTCCCAGCTCCTCCAGGAAGCCCGTCAATTGACGAATGGCGGCCGTGTAGCGGCTCGGCGTGTCCGTCTCGTCCGCCTCGCGCCGGTAGCGGTTGTCCATGCTGCCGGAACGGTCGATCACGAAGGTGACGCGGTCCGTCCAGGGGCGCAGGCCGAAGAAGCTCGCCTCGGTGCGCGGCCGGCCGTCCTCGCCGCCCTCGGGCCCCGCGAGCTGCACGTCGCCGCGGCGCACGGCCTCGAACAGCTGCCGCCAGCGCTCGGGGTGCAGCCCCAGCTTGCGGCCGGTGCGGCGGTGCAGCTCGTCGAGCAGGTCGCCCTGGATGCGCCGCGCCTGGAGGCCCGCCTCGCCGCGCTCCATCCAGACCTGCAGCGCCTCGATCAGGGGGCCCAGCGTGACCTCGTCGGGCAGCGCGGCGCCGACCGCGATCGCCCGCGAGGCGCGCCGCCAGTCGTCCGCGACGAGCCGCCGCCGCACGTAGATCAGCACCCGCGCGAAGGCCGCGTCCGTGCGCCCGACGCGCGCGGCGCGGAAGTGGTCCTCGACGGCGCCCATGCGGATCGCGACCTCCCCGGCCTCGGCCGCCTCGAGCAGCTCGACGAGCAGCGTGTGCACCGCCTGGTCGTCGCGGCCCGCCAGGCCGGCGACCGCGGTGTCGCGCACGATGCGGTCCTCGTCGCGGGTCGCCGCGAAGAGCGCCATGCGGGCGCCGGGGTCCTCGCTGGCGCCCAGGAGCGCCGCCAGGCCGGTGCGCCGCGCGGGCGCGGGGCCGTCGTCGCGGCGCGCCAGGGCGCGGCCGAGGTCCGCGACCAGCGCGCCGTCCAGGCGGGGGGCGAACCACTCGACGGCGCGGGTCGCGGTCCGGGCCTCGACCCGGCCCCCGCGGCCCGCGGCGGCGCGGCGGCCGACGGTCCCGACCCAGTCGGCGACGGCGTCGCAGACCTCCGCGCGGCGGGCGGGCTGGGCGGTCCACAGGATGCGGAGGTCGTGGAACAGCACCTCCGCCTGCAGCACCTCCGGCGGATCGGCCTCCGCGGACCGCTCCAGGGCCCGCGTCAGGGTCGCGAGCTCGCCCAGGGGGTCGCCGGAGACCTCCTGGAGGGGCGCGCCGGGGCCGGCGGCCACGCGCGGGGCCGCCGCCGCCGCCGCCGCGAGGGGCAGCGCGGCGATGAGCGCGGGCAGCAGGGCGGCGAGGGGCGCGAACCGGCGGGCTGGACGGGGCATCCGGGGGACAGAAGTCCTCTAGGGGCGGCAGGTTACGAACGGGCCGCCGCTTCTTCGGCGACGTGCAGGGTGACGCGCGGGGTGACGTGCGGGGCGGCGCGCGCCGCGCGCGTCACTTGTCGAAGACGTTCGTCTCGCTGGGGCTGATGCGCTCGTCGACGGTCTCGACGGACAGGTCGAGCTTCGAGAAGTCGAGGCCCTTGCCCGGGCGGTCGAGGGTCGTGCTCTCGGGCGTTTCGGCCCGTTCTTCGCCCTTGGGGCGCGGTTCGGCGGGGTGGCGTTCGCTCAACGGATCTCCTCCTGGGGCCCATTCTAACGGAACGGAGCGGGATCCACAGCACCGAGGGGCGTCCCGGGCGGATCGGCGCCGGCGCTCGACCCCCCGGGGGAGCTTCGGGCGAGATCCAGGCGCGCGCCGGGCGAGTGGGAGGGCCTTCCCGCGCGGCCGCGGCGGAGGGGCGCACCGCGATCCCAGCGGGTACGCTGGGCCCCGGCCGGGCCGCTCCCGACCCAGGCCGCCCAGTCGCCCCGGCGACCCGGCCCGCCCCTTCCCGTCCCGCCCGCCGTCACGGCGGGCACGCCTCGCTCCCCGACGCTCGCCCCGCCATGCACGCACGCCACCTCGCCCCCGCGCTCTGCGTCCTCGCCGCGACCCCGATCGCCCGCGCCGACCTGTTCTCCGCGCCGCGGCTGATCTCGGCCCAGGCCGACGGCGCGCGGTCCGTCCACGTCGCGGACCTCGACGGCGACGGCGACCCCGACGTGCTCTCGGCCTCCTCGTCCGACGACAAGGTCGCCTGGTACGAGAACCTGGGCGGCGGACAGTTCGGGCCGCAGCAGGTGATCACGACGGTCGCCGACAAGGCGGGGTGCGTGCACGCCGCGGACCTGGACGGGGACGGCGACCTCGACGTGTTGTCGACGTCCATCGGCGACGACACGCTCGCCTGGTACGAGAACCTCGGCGCCGGTCAGTTCGGACCGGAACAGCTGCTCGACACGACGCCCCGGGATCCGCGCAGCGTGATCGCCGCGGACCTGGACGGTGACG
>JAUHYB010000330.1 GCA_030426745.1 bacterium | reverse complement strand
TGGACGCCGGCACGGCGTTCGAGATCGTCTCGATCGACATCGCCGACGTGGACATCGGCAACAACATCGGCGCGCGGCTGCAGGCCGACCAGGCGGAGGCCGACAAGCGCGTCGCGCAGGCCCAGGCCGAGAAGCGCCGCGCGATGGCCGTCGCCGCCGAGCAGGAGTTCAAGGCCGGCGTCGAGGAGAACCGCGCGAAGGTCGTGCTGGCCGAGGCGGAGGTGCCGAAGGCGATGGCCGACGCGCTGCGCTCGGGCAACCTGGGCGTGATGGACCTGTACCGCCTGCAGAACATCCAGAGCGACACGAAGATGCGCGACGCGATCTCCGGCGGCGACGCGCCCGCCCCCGGCGGCGAGGAGGACTGAGGCCGCGATGTCGTCGCTCGCGATGCTGCACCTGGCCGTGGAAGGCGAGTCGTTCTTCGAGGCGCTCATCGTCTTCCTCGGCCTGCTGGCGTACGCCGTGCCGGCCGTCATCCGGTGGCTGCAGGAGCGCTTCGGCGACGGCGCGCCGGGCGCGGAAGGTGCGGAGGGGGATCGCGACGAGCCCGCGCTGCCCGGCCGCCGTCCGAAGTCGCGCCGCGCGCGCGGCGGCGGCACCTTCGTCGGTCCCGACGGGCGCCCCGCGCGCCGCGAGGGTCGCACCGGCGCGGAGATCTTCCGCGAGCTGATGCGCGGCGGCGAGCCGGAGCGGCCGCGTCGCCAGGGCGGTCCGCCGGTCGCGCGCCGCCCGCAGCCCGCGCGCGAGGAGCCGCCGCGCGTCGAGCCGCTGTTCGACCCGGAGCCGCCGACCGAACCGGCGACGATGACGGACTTCGGTCACTCGCTGGAGGACCTGCACGAGACGCTCGATCGCCGGCGCGCGCGCCTCGAGGAGACCCGCGAGAGCCTGCCGAGCGCCGCGTCGTCGTCCTCGCTCACGAGCCTCACCGGCCTGCCGAGCGAGGAGGACGCGCTGGAGCGCATCGGCGGCGACTCCGTGTTCGCGACGCGCCTGTCCGCGCCGTCCGTCGGCCGCGCCGCGCGCGCGCGCCGCCCCGCGCGCCGGGCCCGCAGCGGCTGGCGCGCGGCCGTCGTCGCGTCCGAGCTGCTGGCGCCGCCGATCGCGTTGCGCGACCCGAGCCGCGGCCCCGGCGGTCTGTCGCGTTGAGTCCACCCGCGGCGCTCCGCCGCACCGAAACGGCACCGCGGCGCCCCGCCGCGTCGAACCGGCACCCCATCCATTCCCGACCGCCCCCCCGCACCACCGACCGGAGCCCATGCCCACCGACGACCGCCGCTACTGGCTGATGAAGTCCGAGCCGGACGCCTTCTCCTTCGACGACCTGCTCGCCGCGCGCGGCAAGCGCACCCACTGGGACGGCATCCGCAACTACCAGGCGCGGAACTTCATGCGCGACGACATGAAGAAGGGCGACCGGGTCCTCTACTACCACTCGAACGCGAAGCCGCCGGGCGTGGTGGGGGTCGCGGAGGTGGTCAAGGAGGCCTACCCCGACCACACGCAGTTCGACCCGGACTCGAAGTACCACGACGCGAAGAGCGACCCGGACGAGCCGCGCTGGCTGATGGTCGACATCCGCGCGCTGGCGGCGCTGCCCGAGGCGGTGTCGCTCGACGACCTCAAGGCGAACCCGAAGCTGGAGGAGATGGCCGTCGTGCAGCGCGGCCAGCGGCTCTCGATCCAGCCCGTGACCCCCGCGGAGTGGGCCGAGGTCCTGGCCATGGGGGGCCTGGCGGGGCGTTTCTGAGCCCCCCGGCGGGGCCGCGGCCCCGGGCGGGGCGTTTCGGCGCTAATCCGGGCGCGGAGCGGCCCTTACGGCGGTTCGAGGGCCGCCGGAGGCCCCGGGGAGGCCCCCCTGCGGCCCCCGGGGACGCGTTTCTCGGCTTGAAGCCTGGCGGGGAATGTGGCCTATGGAGGGCCTCCAGAGGGGTGTGGCGCGCGCCCGAACCGCCCTCAGATTCCCACGCAGACCGTCACCGAAGGTGCAACAGAACCATGAGTGAACACTTCGATCGTCTCGTCTCCGTCGTCGAGGCCACCCGCGAAGACGTCGTCAAGGCCGAGGGCGGCAACAAGGCCGCGACCTCGCGCGTCCGCAAGTCCATGCAGGAGGTCAAGGCGATCGCCCAGGACATCCGCAAGGAGATGCTGGAGCTGCGCGACGCCGGCGGCGCCAGCTGAGCGCGGCCGCGACCTACGACTTGGTCGACGTGCAACGAACCAACGGCGACGAGTGCGTCGTCGACGGCGCGGAGCGCCCGCGGGAGACCGCGGCGGTCCGCGCTGCTCGTTCCGGCCCCGCGGCGGTTCACGCCGCTCGTTCCAGCCCCGCGGCGGTTCACGCCGCTCGTTCCAGCCCCGCCGCGTCCCCGACGCGACGGGGCCTGCTCGCGGGGGCGGCCGGCGCGCCGCTCCTGGCGGCCCTCGCGCCCCGCGCCGCGGCCGGCGCCGCGCGGGACGGGGCCGACGCTCCCGACGCGCGCACCGTGATCCTGGTGCGCCACGCCGAGAAGGCCCAGGACGACCCGCGCGACCCCGGCCTGTCCGAGGTCGGCGTGCGCCGGGCCGCCGCGCTGGCCGCGCTGCTGGCGGGGGCGGGCGTCACGCACGTCTTCGCCACCGACTACCGCCGCACCCGCGACACCGCGGGCCCGGTGGCGGCGGACGGCGCGCTGGAGGTCGCGTCCTACGACCCGCGCGACCCCGCGGCGGTCGCGAAGCGCGTCGCCGAGTTGCCCGCCGGCTCGATCGCGCTCGTCGTCGGCCACTCGAACACGACGCCCCAGCTCTACACGGCGCTCGGCGCCGACGAGCCAGGCGGACTCGAGGACTCGCCCTACGGCCGCAAGCTGCCCGAGGACGTCTACGACCGCGTCTACGTCGCGACCCTCGTCCGCCTGCAGGACGGCGCCCGTCCGCGCTGCGTGGCGGGGCTCGAGCTGCGCTACGGGGAGTGAGGCGCCGAACGGCCCTCAGCGCGGCGCGCCGGGCGACCCGCTCGGCGCGTCCTCGGACGCGTCGCGCGCGAACGTCGGCAGGGACCACGCGTCCCCGTCGCGCGTGATGCGCCACCAGCGCGCGACGTCCGCGGGTTCGAGCGGGCGGTAGAGGTGGGGGAAGAGCGCGCCGCCGCGGGAGGCTTCGCGGACGAGCTTGTGCGCGACGCGGTCGCGTTCGAGCTCGAGCAGCAGCAGGTCGTCCGCGTCCGCGTAGTGCGCGCGCAGGGTGCCGGGCAGCTGGTCCGCGTGCGAGGCGTGCAGGAAGCCCTCGGTCGCGATCGAGGGCGGCGACCAGCTGTCCGTCGCGCGGCCGGACCAGTCGGCCGGGCGCACGAGGTGGAAGCAGCGCGGCGCGGCGTTCGGCTCGTCGGCGTCGACGACGGCCAGGTCCGGCGCGTCGCTCACGAGGCCCGCCTCGCGCGCGGCGCGCGACAGGGCCGCCAGCGCCGCGCCGCCGCCCGCGCCCAGCGCGCGCGTCCAGTCGTTCACGTACAGCTCGACGTGCTTCCACAACACGTCGTCCGACTGCTCCTGCGCGTGCTCCCGCATCGTCGCGAGCGCGTCCGCCGGGTGCGCGCGCGCGTGGTCGATCGACCGGCGCACGGCGGACGACAGCGCGGCGATGCGCGCGTCGCCGACCGCGCGGCGCGCCAGGATGCCGCCCAGCGGCAGCGGCGAGCGCGCGCGTCGTTCCCAGCTCGCGCCGAGGTCCTCGGCCAGCACCAGGCCGGCCGCCTCGTAGGTGAAGCGACCCTCGTGGATGCACACGCCGTAGTCGGCGTCGCCGCTCGCGAGCGCGGGCATGATGTCGCTGAACACGACTTGCCCGGCCGGCGGCAACGCGGGGTGCAAGA
>JAUHYB010000329.1 GCA_030426745.1 bacterium | reverse complement strand
ATGGTCACCAACGAGCTCCGCGCGACGGCGCCGAGCGCCTGACCCGCGCGCGACGAACGCGAACGAGACGAGCCGGCCCGGTGGCCGGCTCGTCTCGTTCGGTGCGTGGTTCGCGGCTCGCGCGGCACGGTACCTTCGGCTACCCGTCGCGGACGGGCGAGCGGCGCGGAACGAAGCGAGCCGGCGCTCGGCCGGCTCGCTCCCCGTGGTTCGGTGCGTCGCGCGCCTACTTGGCGTACTTGACGCTGCAGCCGTAGGGCTTGGAGCTCGTCACGCTCGCGTCGCGGCCGTTCGTCAGGTCCTCGAGCACGGTGTTCACGTAGGCGTTCGCCGTGGCGCCGTTCTCGACCTTGCCGAAGGGCGCGTCGTCGAGGCCGCCGGCGTAGACCAGCGTGCCCTCCGCGTCGATCACGTACATGTGCGGTGTCGTCTTCGCCTGGTACTTGCGGCCGACCTCGCCCGACTCGTCGATCAGGATCGGGTACTGGATGCCGTACTTGTCACGCTCGGCGACGTTCAGGTCGTGGCCCGCGCCCTGCTTGCCCGGCGCGCCGGAGTTGATCGCGTACCACACGACGCCCTGCTCGATCCACTCGTCGGGCATCGTCGCCAGCGGGCCGCCCTCGCCGTGCGCGTACACGACGAAGGGGCACTTCGGGTTGTACCACTCGAGCACGACGATCTTGCCCTTGTGGTCCGACAGCTTGTGGCGGTTGCCGTCCAGGTCGCGCAGCGCGAAGTTCGGCGCGGGCGCGCCGACCTCGGCCATCTTCGGCGTGTCGGCGGAGCCGACCTCGTACGCGGTGGTCTCGTCCTCGAGCGAGACGGCGCCCGACTCCTTCTCGTGGTCGTGGCCGCCGGAGTTGCAGGCGGCGACGCCCAGTCCGAGCAGGGCGGCGAGTGCGGCGGTGCGGATGCGGTAGGTGGACTTCATCGGTCGTTCGGCTCCTCTTCGGCTGTGCGGGAAAGATCCAGTTCGTAGAACGCGGTCGCGTCCTCGTGTTCGATCGCGAGCACGCCGCGGATGCGGGGCGCCGCGTCGTCCGGACCGAGGTCCAGACTGTACCACCGGCGGATCGTCGTGCGCTCCTCGCCGGCTTCGACGGCCTCGCGCTCGAAGGCGAGCGACTCCTCGGCCTCCGGGAACCACGTCACGGGCGCGCTCCCGGGCACTTCGAGCGCCAGCACCGGCGCGTCGGGGGTCCCTTCCCAGCGCGCGGCCGCGCCCTCGAGCGCGTCGATCGGCCGGGGCAGCCGGTCCAGCGACGCGCGGAACGCCTCGCGGTCGCGCGCGACCTCGTCGCCGTCCGCCGCGCGCGGCAGCGTCACCGCGCCCTCACCGTCGCCCGGGATGCAGATCTCCTCGCACATCAACCAGTCGGACTTCGCGTGGAAGCGGAACTCGCGCGCGTCGCCCAGGTCCTCGGGCGCGGTCACGGTCCAGAACAGCACGACCTCGTCCTCGTAGCCGAAGTTGACGATGTCGCCGGGCATCGTGATGCGCTCGGGGCCGGGGAACAGCAGGGGCCCGACCGTGAACCCCTCGGGCGCGTCGAGCGTCGCCGTGGTCGGCATGCCGCTGTCGCCGGGGTTCTTCCAGTAGATGTGCCAGTGCGGCTCGATCGTGTAGCGCAGCCCGACCAGGAACTCCTCACCGGCGCGGACGCGGTCCACCTCGGCGAGGAGCGTGACGCGCACCTCGGAGTCCTCGTCGACGGTGCCCGCGGCGGTCCGCGCCGGGCCGGCGGCGGTCGTGGCGGCGCCGAGGAGCAGCGGGGCGGTCAGGAGGGAAGCGGCGAGCGGGAGGGCGAGGGAGAGCGGCGCGGCGTGCATGGCGCGAGGCTACGGCACTCGGCCGGGATCGTGAGCGGCGGGCGCCAGGTCTTCGGCGATCTGGTCGGAACGCGTCGCGAGGGCGGCGCGGTCGTGGGGGCGCATCGCGTCGCGCCGCGCCGCGCGGGCCGCCGGGTCGCGCAGCGGGGTGGGGTCGGCGGCGAGGGCGACGAGGCGCGCCGCGAGCTCCTCGACGTCGTCGCCTTCGTCGTGCGCGCCGCGGCCCCCGTACAGGCCCGCCTCGTGGAGCGCCGCCGGCAGGACCTCCGGGTACGCCAGGCGCCGCGGCAGCAGCGGCGCGCACCCGGCGGCGAGCGCCTCGACCACCGCCACGCCGTAGAACTCGTGCCGCGCCGTCGAGACGACCACGTCGCACTCGCCGACCAGCCGGGCGTAGTCCGCGCGCGAGGCGGCGAAGCCGTCGTGCACGACCATGCGTCGCGCGATCGCGAGGTGCGCCTCGAGGTCGCGCGGCAGCTTCTTCGGGCGCGCTCCCAGCAGCACGAGTTCCATCCGGGCGCCGAGCGCCTGCGCCCTACATGCCGCGCGCAGGAACGAGAGCGGGTCCTTGTCGTGCTCCCAGCGGTGGGGGAACAGGACGCGCAGCGGCCCGTCGCCGCCGGCGCCGAGCGGCATCGCGCCGAAGTCCGCGCCCGGGTGCACGACGTGCGCCGCGTCGAGCGCGGCCGCGACCTCCGCGCGCGGCGACGGCCGCGGCAGCCGCGCGAGCCACTCCGCCGCCGCGCCGCGCAGCTCGTCGCGGTGGAAGGCCGAGTTGAACACCACGCGGTCCGCGCGCACCAGCGTCGCCAGGTTCGTCCACGCGAGGTGGCCGTCGCGCTCGGGGTCGACCGTCGTCGGGTACGTCAGCTGGTTCTCGTGGAAGTACGCGATCGTCGGCACGCCGGCCCACGCGGGCGGCAAGAAGCCCAGCAGCGCGGGCAGGTCGACGTAGTCCGAGACCCACAGCACGTCGGGCCGCGCGCGGCCGTCGCGCTCGAGCCGACGCGCGAGCTCCCAGGCCGACGACCGCATGCGCCAGCTCCAGTGGCGCGGCGCCAGCCCGACGACGTCCACGCGGTGGCGCGACCGCGCGCGCCGGCTCTCCAGGAAGTCGGCGTGCGATCCGCCCAGCCAGGGCTCGAGGCACAAGATGTCGAGGGTCGGCGCGCTCACCGGCGTCAGGCTAGCCGGAAGCGCCCGCCGCGGCGAGGTGCGTCCGCGACGACGCGCTAGACTGTCGGGTCGGAACCGCGAAGGAAGAGACGAATTGGCCGGACGCAAGAAGTACAGCGTGATGCGCGACCCCGTCCACGGGGACGTGTACCTGACCCACGAGGAGCTCGAGGTCCTCGACACGCGCGAGATGCAGCGCCTGCGCGGCGTGAAGCAGCTGGGCACGGCGTACCTCGTCTACCCGGGCGCGGTGCACACGCGCTTCGACCACTCGATCGGCAGCCTGCACGTCACGCAGTCGATCATCGACGCGGTGAACCTGTCGTTCGAGCTGAACCCCGGCGGCCTGATCGGGATCAGCGAAGAGGAAGCGCGCGTCATCCGCCTGGCCGCGCTCGTCCACGACATCACGCACATCCCGTTCGGTCACAACATCGAGGACCAGGACGGCATCTTCGAGCGCCACGACTCGCGCTACCGCTTCGAGGACATGCTGGGCGGCGGCACGGAGGTGGGGAAGGTGCTCGCGAAGCTCGGCGTGCGCGACGACGTGCTCGGCATCCTCGCGCCCGACGCGCAGCGCCGCGTGCCGCCGTACTGGAGCCAGGTCGTCGGCGGGACGGTCGCGTCGGACATCCTCGACTACCTCGCGCGCGACGCGTACTTCACCGGCCTGCGCCTGACGGTCGATCCGCGCGTCACCAGCTACTTCAAGGTCGACCGCGCGACGGGCAACCTGTTCATCGACCTGACCAAGCACGACCTCCTGCGCGAGGACATCCTGTCCGAGATCGTGCGCATGCTGGAGGCGCGCTACTACTTCTCGGAGCGCGTCTACTACCACCACGCGAAGGTCGCGGCCGGCGCGATG
>JAUHYB010000025.1 GCA_030426745.1 bacterium | reverse complement strand
CCGCGGCGCTGGCGATGATCTTCGCGACGGCGGTCGCGTTCGCGACGCAGACGATCTACGGCGCGCTGACGCCGGCGTTCTTCGTGGCGCTGGTGGTCAGCTACATCTTCAAGGACCGCTTGAAGGAGCTGCTGCGCTCGTTCTTCCAGAAGCGCATCCGCGGGTTCCTGTTCGACCAGCGGACGAAGGTGGAGGACGCGGACGGGCGTCCGGTGGGCGAGTGTCGCGAGAGCTTCAACTTCGTCGACGAGCGGCGCCTGCCGCCGAAGGTGCGCGAGCTGCGTGACACGCAGTACATCACGAACATCGAGGGGCGCTGGCGCGGCGAGCAGGTGATGATCTATCGCAAGCGCATGAAGCTGGACGCCAAGGCCGTGGACGCGACCTATCCGGACTATGACGTGCCGGGGATCACGGACATCATGCGCCTGCGCGTCACCGAGTTCCTGAGCCGGATGGACGACCCGACGAAGGAGCTGTTCGTGATGGACGACGAGGGGTACCAGCGCATCAAGGGCGTGCGCGTGTACTACCTGAACCTGATCGTCCAGCTGCGGGGCGACGGGCGGACGATGCTGTTGCGCTACCGCGTCGTGCTGACGCGGCGGGGGATCAAGCGCATCGAGCAGGTGGGGCTGGCGGAGGAAGCGGCGGCGAAGTGAGTGGCGACGCGTCGTCGATCAGCAGCGCGATCGCGTGCGGCCCGGTGTCGCACGCGGCATCACGCGGTCAACCGCCCACGACCCGCTCGCCCGCCGCGCGCCGCCGGTGCACCACCCAGAACGCCAGCGTCAGCGCCCCGAACACCACCGCGTAACTCACCGTCCCCACCGCGCGGCTGCGCTCCAGTGCGTCGTCCGCGATCACCATGCGCAGCGGCCCGACCTCCGCGCGGCTGCCCGCCGTCCAGCCCGCGAAGTTCCACGCCGCGTGCAGCCCGATCGGCACCGCGAGGCCGCGCGTGGCGACGGCGCTCATGCCCCACAGGATGCCGGGCGGCACCACGCCGAGCGCGATCGTCCGCAGGTCCCAGCCGTACAGGAGGTGGCTGAGGCCGAATAGCACCGCCGTCACGAGCACCGCGGGCCACACGCCGACCGCGCGCGTCAGACGCCGCAGCGGGAAGCCGCGGAAGCCGACCTCCTCCATACACGAGGTCGCGAGGAAGCGCAGGAAGTAGAGCGCGATCAACAGCGCGCCGACGTCGCGCTCCGGCTCGAAGCGTACCGGGCCGGCGAAGGTCGTGATGACCAGCACGTGCACGCCGAAGGACGCGCCGCCGATCGCCAGGCCCAGCGCGAAGCGACCCAGGTTTCGCGGGCGAGCCGCGCTCCGCAGCACCGCGCCGGCGCTCGGCTCGGTCCGCGCGAGCAGGCGCGGCAGGAACAGCAGGGCGGCGGCGCTGACGAAGCCCCACGCCGTGAGCTGCGCGACCTCCGAACCGATCGTCATCGTGGTGACGAAGCCGACCGCCAGCGTGATCGCCACGTAGCCGATCCAGAAGAGGAGCAGCGGTCCGGTGACGCGTTCGCCGGGAGCGGGCGCGGCGGCGTGCGGTGCGCGAGTCATCCGCGGAGCATAGCGGCGTAGGGAGCCGCTCACCGCGTCGCGTTCCACGCGCGCGGTCACGCGCGGCTCGAACGCGCCGCTCGAACGTGCGGCCGAGCGGCAATTACGTGCGCGGCTCGGTACGGCTCAGTCCGCCGCCGCTTCCGCCTCGCACGCGCTCGCCTCGGCGGCCTCCTCCGCGGAGCGCCGCTGCTTGAACGCGGCGCCCCACTCCATCATCTGCTCGAGGATCGGGCCGAGCGAGCGGCCGAAGTCGGTGACCTCGTACTCGACGCGCGGCGGCACCTCGGCGAAGACGTGGCGGGAGAGGACGCCGTCGGCCTCGAGCTCGCGCAGCTGCAGCGTGATCATCCGCTCGGTCGCGTTCGGCGTCAGGCGGCGCAGTTCGCCGAAGCGCTTGCGTCCGTGCAGCAGGTGGCAGACGAGGATCGGCTTCCAGCGACCGCCGATGACGCTCAGGGTCGCCTCGACGTCGCAGCCGGTCTTCCAGTTGTATTTGCGGGCCATGGCGAGGGGGGCGGAGGGGGTCGTGGGGCCGAATCGGTCAGTCCTGACTGTTACTGACAAAAATGTGGGTACTTGTCAATCCGGGGGCGCGCCACCACGCTCCGGGACGTCGCCAGGGGCGATCGCGGGCGCGGGGGACTCCCGGCCGCGGCGTCTCCGGCCGCGTTCCGTGATCCGGAGCTGCCCGGTCAGCGCCTCCGGGGTCCGGGCCCTCGCGATCCGCAGCGGCAGGGTCCGGAAGCCCCCGCTCCGGCAGCGAACCGACCGCAACTCCACCGACCGCACCGCCCGCCCGTCCGCCGACCCCGCTCGCCTCCACTCGACCCCGGCGACGACCACCGACACCCCCAGCTGAAGAGGACTCCCCCCATGAAGGCCATGATCGTGAAGCAGTACGGCGAGGACGCCGTCTTCGAAGCCGCCGAGGTCGCCACGCCCGAGCCCGCCGCCGGCCAGGTGCTGGTCCGCGTCGCCGCGTCGAGCGTGAACACCGTCGACACCATGATCCGGAAGATGGGCGCCGACCTGCCGTTCGCTCCGGCGACACCGGCCGTGCTCGGGATGGACTTCGCCGGGACGGTCGCGGCGGTGGGCGCGGGCGTCGAGGACTTCGCCGTCGGCGACGAGGTCTACGGCTGCGCGGGCGGGCTGGGCGACCTGCCGGGTTCGCTGGCCGAGTTCATTCCGGCGGACCAGCGCCTGATCGCGCACAAGCCGACGTCGCTGTCGATGCGCGAAGCGGCGGCGTTGCCGCTGGTCGGTATCACGGCGTTCGAAGGGCTCGTGCGCGCCGGCGTGAGCGCGGGCCAGAAGGTGCTCGTGCACGGCGGGTCCGGCGGCGTCGGCCACGTCGCGTTGCAGCTCGCGAAGTACTACGGCGCGGAGGTGTACTCGACCGGCGGTGGTGACGCGCAGCTCGAGCTGATCGCGCGACTCGGCGCGATGCCGATCCACTACATGCAGCAGAGCGTCGCGGACTACGTCGCCGAGCACACCGGCGGCGCGGGTTTCGACGTCGTGTACGACTCGGTCGGCGGCGCGAACTTGACCAAGTCCTTCGAAGCGGCCGCGTTGAACGGCCACGTCTCGACGACCGTCTCGATGGTCGAGCTGGACCTGACGCCGGCGCACATGAAAGGACTGTCGCTGCACGTCGTGTTCATGTTGATCCCGATGATCCACGACGTCGGACGCGGCGCGCACGGCGAGATCCTGCGCGAGTTGGCGCGCATCGCGGACGAGGGCGGACTGCGAGTGGTGCTGGACGAGACGAACTACTCGCTCGAACAGGCCGGTGATGCGCACGCGCGTCTGGAGGGCGGCCGCGCGATGGGCAAGGTCGTCGTCGCGAACTGAGCGAAACGAGAGAGCCGGACACACCGAGAGAAGGAAGAGACCGATGAACGCACTGCACTGGATCCACACGGCCGCTGTCACCGTCGCCGTCACCCTCGCCACGACCGCTTGCAGCACCGCGCCGCGCTCGGACGACGACGCGGCGCGGCGCGCATCCGCGGACGCGACGACCGGCGCGACGATCGACGTCGTGACGCTCGCCGACGTCGAGTGGGGCCCGCTGAACCCCGCGCGCGGCGACGCGGGCCCGAAGGCCGCTACGCTGTGGGGCGACCGCGCCGCGCCGGGCGCGTCGGGCTTCCTGGTCGAGTTCCGGGACGGCTTCTCGTCGCCGCCGCACATCCACAACGTGTCGTACCGCGGCGTCGTGATCAGCGGCCTGGTGCACAACGACGACTCCGGCGCCGCCGAGATGTGGATGCCCGCGGGGTCCTACTGGACGCAGCCGAAGGGCGCCGAGCACATCACCGCCGCGCGCGGCGCGCGCAACCTCGCCTACATCGAGATCGACGACGGGCCGTACCTGGTCCACTCGGTCGAGCAGGAGTTCGACAGCGGCGAGGCGCCGATCAACGTCGACGCGTCGAACGTCGTGTGGATCGATCCGCCCTCCGGCGCCGCGGCGGCCGGCGGGATTCGTGTCGCGCACCTGTGGGGCGAGGTGCGCGAGGGCGGGCGCAACGGGATGTTCGTGACGCTGCCCGCCGGCGCCAGCGCCGAGCTGCGCGGCGGCGGGACGACCTTGCGCGCCGTCGTCGTCGCGGGTCGGCCGGGTGTGCGCGGGGCGCGCCCCGGCGCGCCTGACCCGGGCGGCGCACTCGACCCGGGTGGCGCACTCGACCCGGGCGGCGCACTTGACCCGGGCAGTGCGATCACCGCGACCGGCGCGTCCGCGCTCGTGATCGAAGGCGACCCGCGCGCGGAGACGCTCCTGTACGTGCACGCCGAGGGCGTGGTCGACGTCGTCGCGGCGCGCTGAGGACGGCGAGGAGCGCAGGCATGCAGAAGACGATCCTGATCACGGGTTCGACGGACGGCATCGGGCTGGAGACGGCGCGCGCGCTGGTCGCGCTCGGCCACCGCGTGCTGCTGCACGGGCGCAACCCGAGGAAGCTGGACGCGGCCGAACGCGAGCTCTCCGCGCTGCAGGGCGGCGGAGAGGTCGAGAGCTACGCCGCGGACCTCTCGGACCTCGCGCAGGTCGACGCGCTGGCCGACGCGGTCGCAGCGGAGCACCAACGGCTCGACGTGTTGATCAACAACGCCGGCGTGTTCGCCGTGCCCGATCCGATCACCGCGGACGGGCTGGACGTGCGCTTCGTCGTCAACACGGTCGCGCCGTACGTGTTGACGCGCCGGTTGCTGCCGCTCTTGGGGCGCGACGGTCGCGTCGTGAACCTGTCGTCGGCCGCGCAGGCGCCGGTGGACCTGCGCGCGCTGGCGGGCGAGGTGCGCCTGTCCGACGGCGCGGCGTACGCGCAAAGCAAGCTCGCGCTGACGATGTGGTCGCGCCGGATGGCATCGACGATCGGCGACGACGGGCCCGCGATCGTCGCGGTGAACCCGGGGTCGATGCTGGGCACGAAGATGGTCGCGCAGGCCTACGGCGTGTCCGGCGGCGACGTGCGCACGGGCGCCGACGTGCTGCGACGCGCGGCGCTGTCCGACGAGTTCGCGGAGGCCTCGGGCCGCTACTACGACAACGACGCGGGCCGCTTCGCCGACCCGCACCGCGACGCGCTCGACCCGCGGAGGTGCGACGCGGTGGTCGCGGCCGTCGAGGCGCTCGCCGACCGTTCGCGGCAGGTGTGACGGGGCGGCCGTGACGGCGTGGGCGCGCGCCGGATCATCGCGGGACCGTCACGCCGGCCCGACCCGCGCCTGCACCTCGAGCGGCTCCGAGCCGCCCGACGTATTGTCGTCGATCGACGCGTTCGTGCGCGGCGCGAACACGAGCACGCGCGAGCGCCGCCCCGAACTCCAAACTCGCGGGGCGGTCGATGGGTTGATTAGACTCGACGCGCCCCATGTTCCTCACCCCCGGCCAGTCCCTCACGCACTACGAGATCCTCGCCCCCCTCGGCGCCGGCGGCATGGGCGAGGTCTTCCGCGCCAAGGACACGCGCCTCGACCGCGAGGTCGCGATCAAGGTGCTGCCGGCGGAGATGGCGGACGACGATGAGCGGCTGCGTCGGTTCGAACGTGAGGCGAAGACGCTCGCTTCGCTGAACCACTCGAACGTCGCCGGCATCCACGGTGTCGACCAGGAAGGCGACGTGATCTTCTTGGCGCTCGAGCTGGTGCCGGGAGAGGACCTCGAGACGCGGCTGAAGCGCGGCGCGTTGCCGATCGGCGAAGCGCTCGACGCGTGCCGACAGATCGCCGAAGGGCTGGAAGCCGCGCACGAAGCGGGCGTCGTGCACCGCGACCTGAAGCCGGCCAACGTGCGCGTCACTCACGACGGCATCGTCAAGATCCTCGACTTCGGGCTCGCGAAGCCGATCCGGCCGAAGGCGACGCGCGACGGCACGACGAGCGCCGAGTCGGACAGCTTCCTGCTGACCGAAGAAGGGCTCGTGCTCGGCACGCCGACCTACATGAGCCCCGAACAGGCGCGCGGCAAGCCTATTGATCGACGCACGGACATCTGGGCGTTCGGATGCGTCTTGTACGAGTGCTTGACCGGCGAGCGCGCCTTCGAACGCGACACCTTCAGCGACTTGATGGTCGCGATCCTCGAGGGCGAGCCCGACTGGGGGGCGCTGCCTGCCGGGACGCCGGCGCGCGTGAGGCGCTTGCTCGAGCGCACGCTGACCAAGGACCCGCGTTCGAGGTTGCGCGACATCGGCGAGGCTCGCGTGCTCTTGCAGGAGCAGGGCCTCGGCGATGGCGAGCCGCTCGCGGAACCGGCGCGAGGTCGGCGTTCGCCGGCCGCTCTGCTGGTCGCCGGCGCGGTCCTCGGCGCGGCGCTCGGCGCGTTCGCGGTCCACCAGCTGAGCGGCGCCGCGGAGAGCGCGGACGACCCTGCGACGCAGACCGCGCACGCGGAAGCGGTGCGGCGCTTCTCGCTGCCTCCCGCCCTGGACGACGAGGGGGAGTCGATCCCGTGGTGGGAACCCTTCATCTCTCCCGACGGCAAGTACCTCGCGGTCGCGACGCGGAACGGTCTGGTCGTGCGAGCGCTCGACTCGCTCGAGTCGACGGTGATCCCGAACACGGACGACTTGAGCGGTCGCACCAGCTGGGGGCGCTTCACCTGGTCGCCGGACAGCGACGCCATCGCCTACTGCGACGACAAGACGATCACGCGCGTGACGCCGGAGGGGCACAACCCGGTTCCGCTCTACGCGATCCGCGACGAGTCCACGCGTTTGGCCCGGCTCACCTGGTTGGACGACGGGCGCATCGTGTTCGGCACGACCGGGGACGACGGGTCGCGCCTGCGCTCGATCCCCGCGGGAGGCGGCGCGGTGACGGACGTCGCCGTGCTCGGCGCGAACTTGACGGAGGGGCACCTGCACTCGCTCACGTCCGTGCCCGGCGGCCGCTTCGTGGCGGTGCTGCACAGCTTCCTCGGCAACACCTTCACCATCCTCACCGAAGGCGAGGAGGGCGTACGCGAGGTGTACAGCTTGCCCGGCGAGAGCATCACCTCGGCCTTCTGGGCACCCGGCGACTTCCTCGTCATCAACCGCGGAACGGGTGAAGTCGCCGAAGACGTGTGGGCCGTGCCGCTCGCGCCCGACTCTCTCGAGGTCACCGGAGAGCCCTTCTTCGTCCGTGGAGGCGTGCGCGCCGCGAGCGTCGCCCTCGACGGAACGCTGGCCTACGTCGAGGCCGAGACGGCCGAACACCAACTCGCCTGGTGGAGCGCGGACGGCACGGTCGAGCCCTTCGGTCGCGTGCACGAACACGGCGTCGGATCGGCCTACCTGTCGTGGGACGAGCAGACCGTGTTCTACACGGTCGGCGACTCGCCCCCGATGCAGTTGTGGAAGCACGACCTGCGTCGCAACGTCACCACCGAAGTCGAGACCGGCCCGGGCGGAGCCATGTGGTCGGGCACGCTGCCCGACGGTCGCATCGCGTACTCCACCATCCACTTCGCGGCCGACGGACTCTCCTCCGCTTCCTACCTCCTCCCCGCCTCGGGCCGCGGAGAACCCGAGCTGTGGATGGACTGCGGAGTGCTGGACCTCAGCGAGACCCACGCGCTCGCCACGGTCGTCGTCGGCGACCTCCTCGATGTCTACAGCGTCGACCTCTCCACCCTCGAGCGCACCCCGTTCCGCCTCGGCGACAAGGGCTTCGGCTTCGACGCCGCGATCTCCCCGGACGGCCGCTGGGCGGTCCTCTCCAGCGCCGGCGACATCTTCCTCACCCGCTTCCCCAGCGGCGAGGGCGAGTGGCAAGTCAGCACCGACGGCGGCTACGACGCCGCCTTCTCCCCCGACGGTTCCGCGATCCACTTCACCCACCAGCGACACCTCTACCGCGTCACCCTGCAGACCGACCCCGACGTGATCCTGGGCACCCCCGAACTCCTCGGGCGCGCTGACGAGAACGTCAAGCCGACGGGACGCAGCGCCGCGGACTCGGGCCGCTTCCTGGCGACGCAGGTGGCGGGCTCGACGGGGCAGAACCTGGTGGTGGTGCTGGGGTGGGCGAGGGAGCTCGCAGGGCGGTAACCGATACCGATACCGAGCCGCGCACCTCGTCGTTCCTCGCGAGCGCGCGCGCGTGCCGCCCGAACTCGTTGCCGGGCGACGACGAGTTGTGCGGCTCGGTATCTCTACGGCCCGACCCGCGCCAGCACCTCACGCCGCAGGTCGCTCGGCAGCGCGCCTCGTCCCAGCTCGCCGCACAGGTCGCGGGCCAGGTCGAGGGTCGCGAAGATCTCGGCGCAGCGTTCGCAGACGACGTTGTCGGGGAACTCGAAGGGGGCGTCGTGGTCGAGGGCGTCCTGCTTCGCCTGCAGGAGGTCGAGGCAGACCTGCTTCGAGTAGGCGGCGGGCGGGACGGCCTCGGTCGGCAGCGCGTCCTCCATCGCCTTGCGCACGCGCAGTCGCGCGCGGTGCAGGCGGGTCTTCACGGTCGCCGCTTTGAGGTCGAGGATCGCCGCGACGTCGGCGACGGAGAAGCCGAGGATCTCCTTGAGGACGAGCGGCATGCGGAAGTCGTCGGGCAGGCTCGCGATCGCGGCCTCGACGCGGCGGCGGCCCTCGGCGCGGACCTGTTCTGCCAGCGGCGACGCGCGGTCGTCGGGGACGACGGGGATGCGGGCTTCCTCGAAGGGGACGAGGTCGTCGAGCGACTCCAGGCGGTCGGGTTCGCCGGCGCGCTTGCGGTGCATGCGCCGGCAGAGGCGCGACGCGATCGTGTAGAGCCAGGTCGTCGGGCTCGAGCGGCCCTGGAACTGCGACCAGTTGCGGTAGGCCTGCAGGAAGGTCTCCTGCACCAGGTCCTCCGCCTCCTCGCGGTTGCCGCAGAAGCGCATCGCGAGAGAGAACAGGCGCCCGCCCTGCGCCTCGACGAGGATCGGGATCGCCTCCTCGGCCGGCTCGGTCCCGTCGAGTTGTTCCCAGCTCTTCGCCACGCGCCCAGTCTGCCATACCGAGCCGCACAGCTCGTCGCGCCTCGCGCGCACAAGTGTGCGCGGCACGAACGTGCGGCCGCGCGACAACGAACTGCGCGGCTCGGTATCGTGGGCGGCGACCCCGAAGGCTCCGACATGGACTCCCGATCGATGAAGCTCCTCGCCCTGACCGTTGCGACGACCCTGCTCGCGATTCCTCTGATCCCCTCCAGCGTTCGGACGGACGACGACCCGTTGCCGAAGGACAGTCCCCAGCACGGCCAATGGGAGACTGGGGCCGGCGAGGAAGGTGAGCCGGTCGGCGGCCAACCGCCGAAGGGGGCCGAGCCGTCGACCAGCGACTTCGAGTACCAGCTCGAGTACCAGGCGGCGTTCCAGACCATGCTCTGGAGCGTGCCCGCATCGGCGATCTATCGCTTCCGAGCCGCGGCGATGGAGAGCTTGAACGCCGACGACACGACCATCATCGCGTACCACCACACGGCCTCACCGCGGCTCGAGGCCGTGACGGCGAACAGCTCGACGCCGTACATCACCGCGTACAGCGACTTGCAGAAGGGGCCGATCGTCCTCGAGGTCCCCGCGGCCGGCGACGAGGGGCGCTTGTACGGGCAAGTCGTCGACGCCTGGCAGTTGACGATCGCCGACGTCGGCCCCGGCGGGGGCATGGATGACGGCAATGGCGGCAAGTACCTGTTCACGCCTCCCGGCTACGAGGGCGAGATTCCCGAGGGCTACCTCCACGTGGCGTCGCCGAACTACCGCATCGGCTTCGCGCTGCGATCGGTCGTCGTCGAAGGCATGACCCGGAAGGACGCGGTGGACTACGCGCACCGCCTCCGCCTGTACTATCTGAAGGACGCCGCGAGTCCGCCCGAACAGCGGTTCATCAACCCGGACGACATGGTCTATCCGACGTTGCCGTTCTTCGACGAACGAGCCTTCGAGGACCTGCATGCGATCTTCAGCGTCGAGCCCGTTCGCAGTCAGGACAAGCTCATGATGGGGCTGCTGGCAGAGCTGGGGATCGAGCACGGCAATGCTGACTACGACCCCGACGAACGAACGCTCGAGGCGATGCGCCAGGCGGCGGTCGATGTCTGGTACGCCTTGCAGTACTGGCTGGACCACTACCCGGAGGAAGAGCACTACTGGCCGGACCGTCACTACATCTCCCTGCTGATGACGGATGAGAACAAGACGTTCACCTGGGAGTACGAGGATCGCATCGACTACGTCCATCGGGCTGCCGAGTACTTCTGGTGCACCTACATGCCCAAGCAGCTCGGCGACTCGCCGTCCACGCAGTACATGATGGCGATGAAGGACAAGGACGGTCGTCCGCTCGTGGCCGGCGAGACGTACAAGATCACCATTCCGAAGGACATGCCGGTGGCGCAGTTCTGGGCTCTCACCATCTACGACCGCGCGACACACAGCTTCATCTACACGGAGTCGGAGCGCACCACGATCTCCTCGTACGACTACGAGTCGGTGAAGAAGAACGAAGATGGATCGGTGACGCTCTATGTCGGCCCCGCGCCGCCCGAGGGGCTGAGCTCCAACTGGATCGACACTCGCGGCAAGCGGCCGCTGCCGGCGATCCGGTTCTACGGCCCGACGAAGGCGATGAACGACAAGACGTTCAAGTTGGACGACTTCGAATTGGTCAAGTAGCCGCCTTCGAAGGGGGGCGCCGAGACCCGAGATCCGGTTGGTGCTCGCGTCCGCGCAGGGTTGCATGGGGGAGCACGGTCCTGCAGGTCCCGTCGTCGTCAGGCTCATGCCGCTCGGTCCCGAGGTGCCGCGGCATCGGTCAGCGCCCAGGATCGGTTCGCGTGCGGCTCGAACGTGCGGCCGGGCGACAACGAGGTGCGCGGCTCGGTATCGTGGCCGCATGACCGCGATCCCTCGCCCCGACCACTCCGCGCGCCCGCTCTCGATGACCTGTTCGCGCACGATGCGCGCGGCGCCGCGCGAGGTGTTCGCGGCGTGGACCGAGCGCTTCGACGCGTGGTTCGCGCAGGCGGGCACGGTCGCGATGACGGCGGAGGCGGGGCGGCCGTGGTTCTTCTACAACCGCGACGAGTGGGGGCGGCATCCGCATTACGGGCGCTTCCTCGAGGTCGTCGTGGACGAGCTGGTCGAGATGACCTGGCTGACCGGCGACGGCGAGGCGGTCGGCACGGAGGGCGCGGAGACCGTGCTGCGCATCGAGCTCGCGCCGGCGGGTGACGGGACGGAGGTGCGCCTCACGCACTCCGGCTTCACGTCCGAGGCGTCGCGTGACGCGCACGCGGAGAACTGGCCGCTCGCGCTCGAGATCCTCGAGGCGGCGCTGGTCGACTAGCGCGCGCCGTCCGTCAACGGTCGCGCCGCCTCGCGCAGCGCCTGAACGTCTTCCGGCAACGCCATGACCGCCTCGGCGCGCGCCAGCGCCAGCGTCGCGTGGCGGCGCGCTTCGGCCGCGAAGTCCTCGTCGCCGAGGTCCGCGAGCGAGGCGAGCGCCTTCATCAACCACAGGCCGACCTCGCGCAAGGCCGCGCCGTCGCGCGCGATCGCGGAGAAGGCGTCGTCGAACAGGTCGGCGGGGCGCAGCGGCTCGACGTGCACGCGGTCGAAGCGCGCCGGTTCGGGCGCCTCGGGACCCGCGCTGTCCTGCGCGCCCTCCTCCGTGCCCTCCTCCGTGCCCTTCTCCGGGGCCTGCGCGCGGTCCTCCGCGACGTCGGCCAGGACGCGCGCGGCGCGGCCCAGCACGTCGATTGCCGTGCCGGGGTCGTTCACGCCGGTCGAGAGCGCGCGCGACGCCGTCTCCGACAGCACGATCAGGCCGAAGCGCGGGTCCTGCACGAACGATCGATTCTCCTTCACCAGGAACGCCTCGACGATCGCGCGCGTGCCGACGCCCGCCGGCGCGCCGTGCACGCGGGCGAGCGGTCGCCGCGCGGTGACGAAGCAACCGGGCACCGCGTCGACCGTGAGGCGGACGTCGTGTTCCTCGGCGAAGCGCTGCAGGGCGGGCATGTCGACGTGCTGCACGTACCCGATCTCGTCCGCGTACACGGCGTCGCCGCCGCCCGGCGCGTCGTCGGGCGAGATCGGAACGCCGCCCAGCGCGCCGCGCGGACCGCGCTCGGCGAACGCCCGCCGCGCCGCCTTCTCGACGCGCGTCAAGGTGTTGCCCATGCGGCCGAGGCGCGCGATGTCGTCGACCCAACGCACGAAGGTCAGGATCACCCACGCGAAGACGACCAGCGTGACGACGAACACGCTGAACAACCCCGTCCCGCCGTACTCGTGCATCTTCGTCGCGACGAGCGCGAGCACGCTGTAGATGAACGCGCCGACGAAGGTCGACAGCGCGTTCTGCGACGACTGGTCCGCGACGATCAGGCGGAACGCGCGCGGCGTGGCGGTGCTGCTGGCCGCGGCGTAGGCGGACACCATCGACGCGACGGCGAAGGTCGCGACGGCCAGCATCGTCGTCGCGATGATCGACAGGAGCTGCTCGACCGTCTGGTACGGCACGTCGGGCAGCCACCCGGGCGTGTCGATGCGGTCGGTCGCGCTGGCGGCGCCGAGCAGGAAGAGCGCGAGCAGGCTGAAACCCAGCGGGCGGATCCACAGGCGCTCGGACAGGAGGCGCAGCAGGAAGCGGAAGCGGTCGGTGAAGGGCATGGAGGTCGGCGCGGCGACCGGGGCGTCGCGGTCGGCCGGGCGCGCGCCAGTGTCCGGCCGCCACGGCATCGGGACAAGGCGCGACGGCGTTCCGATGCGCCCGGCGCGCCTCGGAACGAGTCCGGGGGCGCGCGACGCGTGCGCTCACGACCGGCCGCGCGGCGCGTGGTCCTCGCCCCGGGCTGCGGCGCTCGGCGTCCACGCGCCCGAGCGCGCGAGCGCCCTGGCGACCTTGCGCCCAAGCGCCCAAGCGCCCGAGTGCCCAAGCGCCCGAACGACCGAGCGCGACGAGAGGGGCGGCACACGACCGGGGCGAGCTCCGGGGGGGAGCCCGGGGCGCGCGGGCGAGAGCGGCCCCGGTCGTGCACCATCGATTCAGGACGTGGCGGACAGTTCCTTGGTGCAGAAGAACCAGTCCGTGCACTCGTAGCCCTCGCTCTCGCGCGCCTGCGCCTCGGCCGCGGTCGTGGGCGGCGGGACGATCACGCGGTCACCGGGCTGCCAGTTCTCCGGCGTGGCGACCTTGTGCTCGTCGCTGGTCTGCAGCGCCGCGAGGAGCCGGACGAACTCGTCGATCGAGCGACCGTTGCTCATCGGGTAGTAGACCATCGCGCGCAACGTCCCTCTCGGGTCGATGAGGAAGGTCGCGCGGACCGCCGACGTGTCGCTGGCGCCCGGCTGGATCATCCCGTAGGCGTGGGCGACGTTCATCGAGAGGTCCTCGATGATCGGGAACGGGATCTCGACGCCGAACTTCTCCTGGATCGCGCGGGTCCACGCGATGTGCGAGAAGGCGCTGTCGATCGAGAGGCCGAGCAAGTCGCAGTTCATCGCTTGGAAGCGGTCGTGCGCCTTGGCGAACGCCATGAACTCGGTGGTGCACACGGGCGTGAAGTCCGCGGGGTGCGAGAAGAGGATCAGCCAGCGACCCTCGTAGTCGGCGAGCTTCTTCACGCCGTGCGTGGTCTTGGCCTCGAAGTCGGGGGCGCGTTCGTTCAGGCGGGGGAAGGCGAGCTGCTGGGTGGTATCCATGGCGTGGTGCCTCTTTCGTGGTCGGGTCTCGGAGGGAGCGCGCCGGCCGGGCGACCGGGGCGTCCACGGCCTGAGAGACAGGCTCCCGCGAGAGGTTCCCGGCCGCGCGGAGGGAACCCGTCGCAAGCGGCGGCGGCGGGGTCCGCGCCCGCCCCGGATCGGGCGGAAAGGCCGTGGAAACGCCCGATCCGGGCCCCGATAGCCCCGCCCGATCGCCCCCCTCACGACTTGCGATGAGCGCTCCGGCGCCGCGCCCCCGAACATGGGCGCATGGACGGGCGGGAGCTCCGCCTGTCCCATGTGATGACGAACCGACTCCGTGCTTCGACCCTGTGGACCGCGCGACGCCGCGAGCGGGAGCTGTGCTCCTCGGCGCGACGCGCGCGACCCGCGAGCGGGGCGGAACGTCGCCTCCGCGAGGCGACGCGCCGCGAAGAGCCCGGACGGTGATCCGCCCAGGGGCGGCCCTCGCCGCCGGCCGCTCGCGAGAGCGGCGAAGCACACCGCAACACAGGAGTAGCCATGACCATCAACTCGAACCACCGCGCCGCCTTGAGCTTGGCGGCGCTCGGACTCGTCGCTTCGGCGTGCGCGTCGTCCTCGAGCACCAGCAAGGAAGCGCTCGGCCCCAACCAACCCGAACCCACGACCTGCCCGGTGATGGGCACGCCGACCGGAGCCGCGATGAACACGACCGACGACGTGATGACGAACCAGGACTGGTGGCCCAACATGCTGGACCTCTCGATCCTGGCGCAGAACTCGGAGAAGACCGACCCGATGGGCGACGGCTTCGACTACGCGACCGAGTTCGCCAAGCTCGACCTCGACGCGGTGAAGGCCGACCTGAGCGAGCTGATGACCACCTCGCAGGACTGGTGGCCGGCCGACTGGGGCACCTACGGCGGCCTCTTCATCCGCATGGCGTGGCACAGCGCCGGCACCTACCGCGTGCAGGACGGCCGCGGCGGCGCCGAGGACGGCACGCAACGCTTCGCGCCGCTGAACAGCTGGCCGGACAACGCGAACCTCGACAAGGCGCGGCGCCTCCTGTGGCCCGTGAAGCAGAAGTACGGCAAGAGCCTGTCGTGGGCCGACCTGATGATCCTGGCGGGCAACGTCGCGCTGGAAGACGCGGGCCTCGAGACCTTCGGCTTCGCCGGCGGCCGCGAGGACGTGTGGGAAGCGCAGAAGGACGTCTTCTGGGGCCCCGAGGGCGAGTGGCTGGCGACCAGCGACAAGCCGAACAGCCGCTACAGCGGTGACCGCGAGTTGGCGAACCCGCTCGCCGCCGTGCAGATGGGCCTGATCTACGTGAACCCGGAGGGCCCGGACGGCAACCCCGACCCGCTGCTCGCGGCGCACGACATCCGCGACACCTTCGCGCGGATGGCGATGAACGACTACGAGACCGTCGCGCTGATCGCGGGCGGCCACACGCTGGGCAAGGTGCACGGCGCCGGTCCCGCGAGCGAGGTCGGTCCGGAGCCGGAAGCGGCGCCGATCGAGCAACAGGGCCTGGGCTGGAAGAGCTCGTACAAGAGCGGCAAGGGCGCCGACACGATCACCAGCGGCCTGGAAGGCGCGTGGACGTCGACGCCGACGAAGTGGTCGAACGGCTTCTTCGACAACCTGTTCGGCTACGAGTGGGAGCTGACCAAGAGCCCCGCCGGCGCGCACCAGTGGAAGCCGAAGGACGGCCTGCAAGACGTGCCGGACGCGCACATCGACGGCAAGTACAACGACCCCGTCATGCTGACGACCGACCTGTCGCTGCGCTTCGACCCGGAGTACGGCAAGATCTCGAAGCGCTTCCACGAGAACCCCGACGAGTTCGCCGAGGCGTACGCGAAGGCCTGGTACAAGCTGACGCACCGCGACATGGGTCCCGTGTCGCGCCTGGTCGGCGGTGACGTGCCGCCCGCGCAACTGTGGCAGGACCCGGTTCCCGCCGTCGACCACGCGCTGGTCGGCGACGCCGAGATCGCGGACCTGAAGAAGCAGGTCAAGGACTCGGGCCTGTCGGTGCCGCAACTCGTGCGCGCGGCGTGGGCCTCGGCCGCGTCCTACCGCGACAGCGACAAGCGCGGCGGCGCGAACGGCGCGCGCGTGCGCCTCGCCCCGCAGAACGGCTGGGCCGTCAACGACCCCGACGAGACGATGCAGACGATCGCGGCGCTCGACAAGATCCGCAAGGACTTCAACGAGGCGCAGAGCGGTGACGTGCGCGTGTCGCTCGCGGACATGATCGTGCTGGCGGGCAGCGCCGGCGTCGAGATGGCCGCCGCCGAGGCGGGCCGCGACATCAACGTGCCCTTCACGCCCGGCCGCACCGACGCGACGGACGAGATGACGGACGCCGAGTCCTTCGAGCCGCTGGAGCCCAAGGCCGACGGCTTCCGCAACTACTACTCGAGCGAGTCCTTCTTCCGCCCGGAAGAAGCGCTGGTCGACCGCGCCAACCTGCTGTCGCTGACCGCGCCCGAGATGACGGCGCTCGTCGGCGGTCTGCGCGCGATGAACGCGAACGCCGGCGGCGCCGAGCACGGCGTCTTCACCGACACGCCCGGCGCGCTCAGCAACGACTTCTTCGTGAACCTCCTCACGATGGACACGGAGTGGTCGAAGGCGGACGACGGCACCTACGTCGGCCGCGACCGCGCGAGCGGCGAGCAGCTGTGGACCGCCACCGAGGTCGACCTGATCTTCGGCGCCAACAGCCAGCTGCGCGCGCTCTGCGAGGTCTACGCCAGCGCCGACGCCGAGCAGAAGTTCGTCGACGACTTCGTCGCGGCCTGGGTCAAGGTGATGGAGCTCGACCGCTTCGACCTGCCGGGTCGCCGCTGATCCGACCGCGAGGGAAGCACGCGCGCCCCGCGACCGTTCGCCGGTCGCGGGGCGCGCTCATCTCGCTCGAAGCCGCGCGGCGTCAGGTGAGCAGCAGGAACATCATCAAGCTCGTCTGCTGCGCTTGCTGCGCCTGCGTGAACATCACGCGCGCCGCCTCCTCGGGCTCGCACTCGCGCAGGAGCTGGATCGTCGCGTACGGCAGCATCGAGCTGCGCTCGCGCAGCACCGCGATGAACGCCTCGCAGTCGGCGGCCTTCATGCGCTGGATGTCCGCGTACGCGAAGCTGCCGAGGCTGCCGGAGTAGCGCTTCCAGGCCTGGAGGAAGCGCGCGCCGTAGGGGAGGTCGTCGGTCGTCTCGTCGGTCATCGTGGAGCGATGGTACACGCGGGCGTTCGCGCGCAGGCGGTTCCGCGCGCGCCGGTCCCCTTCGCGTGGCGGCGCGGCGCATTCACCCGCTCTGCTCGCCGCCGACTCCACCGCGCGCCGGCGCGCAGCGCCGTCAGCGCCGCCGGCCGGGGTCCGTCACCTCGACCGCGGGGACCCACTCGATCCCCTCGCGGCGGCCGCGGCGCAGGTGGTCGCGCACCGACGTGTTCGCGACGGCGAACGCGTCGAGCCCCGCCCTCAGCGTCGCGGCGAGCGGCGATTCCTTCGCCGGGTCGCGATCCTCGCGCGCGTCCGCCGGGTCGAGCGCGACGTGCGCCAGCACTTCGCCGCCGCGACCGAATGCCTCGGCCTGCACGACGGAGATGCCGGGCTTCAGCTCGAGCGCCTCGAAGCCCTCGAGGTCCGCCTCGTCGTCGAGCACGACGTAGCGGAAGCGCCCGACGAACTCGTCGCTCCACGCCGCGTCGCGCAGCAGCGCCCGCAGTTCCTCCAGGCGCTCGGGATCCGCTTCGCGCAGCACGACGAGCGGGCGCAGGTCCGCGGCCGCGACCGTCAACGCGATGCGCAGGTCGGGCAGCGCCGGCAACGCGCGGATCGCCGGCGCGTCGTCCGCGACGTGTTCCTCCGCCAGCGCGACGAGCGCGGCGACGAACGCTCCCGGCGTCTCGTACACCATCGACGGCGAGCGGCCCGAGCGCGTCAACTTGCGCTCACCGTCGGCGCTCAGCACGCCGAAGCTCGTGTTGCGCAGCGCGCCGTCGCGACCCGCGTAGACCCAGCTCAGGACCTCCGCCTCCTCCGCGCTCTCGTACGTCTGCGGCCGGAGGCAGACGAAGGCGCGCGATGCGGCGACCACTTCCGGTTGGGACAGGACACGCCTGTCCGACTCGCGGTAGCCGGGTCACCACATGCCCGGGACGCCGTGGCACTGCGGCGTCGCGGACATGATCAGGATCGGTCGGCCGGTGCGCCGCGCCTCGGCCAGGCCGGCGTCCCACGAGCCGAACCAGGCGATGCCGGGCTCCGTCGGGGCCTCGAGCACCTCCGCGGACTCCGGCGTCCCGCCGCGTTCGGGGCGCTCCGCCTCGCGTTGGGCGGAGTCACGTTGCTCGGAATCACGTTGCGCGGGGGCCGGGAGCGCGGCGAGCGCGGCGAACAGGGCGGGCAGCAGGAGGGGTCGGGGATCCATGGCGGGGGGAACGGCGCACCGGGGTCGAGGTTCCGGCGCGGAGCCGCGCGAATCCTCCGCGCCGGGACCGCCGGGACCGCCGGGACCGCCGGGATCGCGCCCTGCGGCCGGCTCGCAGCCGCGGACTACCGCAGGACCAGCTCGGTCGGGAAGTCGGCCGCGCGGAACGGGCCGAACAGCTGCTGCTCCCCGCTGCGCCACGCGGTCCCGCGACTCGGTCCGTCCGGACGCTCGACCAGGAAGTAGACGTCGCGCGCGTCGTGCGGCAGCAGCCACTCCAGCTCGGTACCGACGAGGATCTCCGGGAACTGCCGCGATCCCAGCGACACGGGTTCGCCGCGCGGACCGACCGGCGGCGGCCCGGACCACATGCCGACGCGGACGACTCCCGCGCGATCGCCGTCGCTCTCGCGCAGCAGGAAGCGACGCCTCGCCAGGCGCTCGCGCAGGTCGATCGTCCCCACGTCGACCCGACCGGCTCGATCGGGCGCGGGCAGGTCATCGGCGCCGAGTCGCACGACGTCGAAGCCCCCCGTCGTCACGAGCAGCTCGTTCAGCGTCCCGCGATAGCTCTGCGAGACGCGCCCATCGTCGTCGAAGAGCACCCAGAGAGTCCGGGGCGCGTCCGCGCTCGCCGCGACCTGCAGCAGCACTTCGACGCCGCGACTTCCGGATCCGCTCGGGAGCATCAGCCGGCCGACCAAGGTGCGTTCACCGTCGTCACTCCGAGGTTCCGGATTTCGATCCCCGCGACATCCGCAGAGCATAACGAGAGCGAGGAGCAGGGCAAGTCGCGTGGCGAAGGGTCGGTTCATGGGGTCAGCCACGATACCAAGTCGCTCGCTTCGTTGCGCGCCGCGCGCGAGTGTGCGCGGTACCGGATTGTCATCGGACGACAACTAGGTGTGGGGCTCGGTATCAGCGAGCGCGTCGTGCCGCGGCGCCGAGTCAGTCCGGAACTCGGCCTCGCGCATCATGAACAACAGAAGGCGCGGCTCAGAATCGACTGTTTCAGTAGCTTTGGCTACCGATGGCTGGTTCTAGGTCCGGGGGGGTATAGGTTCTGCCAAGTGTACGGCTTTGTAGCAAGCCCCTAGGCCGCGCCGACAGTGGATATTTCAGGGCTGGTCTCGACGAGAGATTGACAAGAGCGGAGAGGCGATTGCCGCTCATGGTTGAATCTGCGTATCCATTCTGGTATGTGGTGTATTGCTGAGTCAGGGGGCGGCACGGCGGTATGGCACAACGCTCACGAATAACAAGGGAGAGACGTGGCGCAATCAACTGAGCGGTCCGGCGGCGAATTGAACAAGGAGTGTCGATGGTGCAGTTCGCGCATGCCCAGATCGGCGGTCTACTGTGTGTCCTGCAAACGGCTACAGCGGGCGGGACTGATAGGTGCGAGTCAGGAGGGTGGATTGGAGGTGACCAGGCTGCTCGTCACGCTTGCCTCCGCCTCTCTTGCTTTGTGGGCTGCGATGAGTGCAACGGGCGCCAAGGATAGCGCAAAGAGTGCTCAGGCCGCCGTCCAAGCAGCCGAGAGTCGGCTCTTCAGGGAGCAGATGAGTCCCCGAGATGCGTCAAAGTTGCTAGCGCTTGACTTGGAATTTCAGGCGCATGCTGGGTTGTGGCTCGATTGGCGCAATCATGGGCGCTTGGCAGCATTTGGGCAGTGGGAGCGAGACCTTGCCGAAGCATACGCGGCGATGGAGGCCTTGTTGAGCGAGAATCGCGAGCAGTGGCGGCAAGTGACTGACGATGCCGATTGGGTTCCGCCGGAAGGGCTTCCGTTCGATTGTGGGCAGCCAGTTAGCTTTGGCATGTGGCTTACAGATGAATCCTATGATTCCGTTAGAGGTGGTGCCGTCGTCGGGGAGTTCTCATTGAGGGTTCACAGGTATATACCGAGCTTTCATGACCACTGGGTCCTGTATAAGGGCGTCCAGGGGAAGATGGCGCAGTACAGGTCTGAACGAGAGAATGTTATTCGGGCGAATAATGCCCTGGAGGAAGCGAGGGCCTTGTGGGCTCCGCTGGGGTTGGGCGAACTGATCGTGAATGACCATGGCCGGTGGCAGGGCTTCGATAGGGTTCGGCCATACCTACGACTTGTGGCAGCGGATTAGGGATCTGGTTGACGATAGCGGGTCGTACACGTCGTTGCGCGCTGCGCGCTAGAGTGTGTGCGGCGCGCAACAAGAGATGCGACTCCGTATCAGGTCAGCGCCAAGATCATCCAGATTGAGATCTGACCGGTGTGCACCGATTGCGCGGCGCGCGGGTGCAGCACGCGCGCGGCCTCCTCGGGCTCGCACTCGAGCAGGAGTTGGATCGTCGAGTAGGGCAGCATCGAGCTGCGTTCGCGGAAGACCTTGATGAACGCCTCGCGGACCGCGGCCTTCATGCGCTGGATCTCCGCGTAGGCGAAGCTGCCGAGGGTGCCGGAGTGGGGCTTGCACGCGTCGAGGAAGCGATGGCCGTAGGGGATGCCGTCGGTCATCGCGGGTCGATGGTAGGGGGCGGGAGCGCGGCGAGTCGGGTCGACTCGCGTTTGTCGCCCGAGCATTCATCGCGGCCCCGCACACGGCTCACGCACGGGCTGCGGTCGTTGGTTCGCTGCGGTCCGCGCGGTCGCCCTGCGCCACGATCAGGCACGCCGCGCCCAGCACGATCTCGATCGCCAGCGCCTGCAACAGGCCTTCGTGCGGCACGCCGTCCAGCGCGATCGACAGCGCCCGCGCCGCGGCGTAGGACAGGTAGACGGCGGCGCCGAGCGCGGCGGACGCGCGCAACCACGCGCGGCGGAGGCCGCCCGCGACCACGGCCGCGCCGATCGCGAGCAGGGCGGCGCCGGGCGCGCGGACCTCGCTCATCGCGGACGGATCGGCGGACAGGGTGATGCCGTTCAGCGCGTGGAAGGCGTGCGGCGTGAAGAGGATCGCGCCGCCGACCGCCGCCAGGCACAGGCCCGCGATCAGCACCACGCCGCGGGCGACGACCGCGCGAACCGCGCGAGGCGGGCCGGCGCAGCGGAGGCGCGACGCGTCGGTCGTCGTGGCGACAGCCGCGCTCGAATCGGCGCCTCGCGGCGTCGTCGCGGACGCGCCGGCGTACGACCTCGAGGCCCCGCAGGCGCTCGAGGGTCCGTCGGCGATCGACGGCGCCCGCATCACGCCGACACCTCCTCGCGCGCGGCGCTCCACGCGCCGGCTGCCGCCGCCTCGCGCGCGAAGGTCGCGAAGTCGCGCGGCGCGCGGCCCAGCGCGCGTTGCACGCCGTCGGTCGTGCGCTCGTTGCGGCCGTCGAGCACCGTCGTGAAGAGGTACGTCATCAGCTCGATCGCGTCGCCGGGCACGCCCAGCTGCTCCATGCCGTCGGTGAACGCGCCG